>JAFDFO010000283.1 GCA_019309815.1 Deltaproteobacteria bacterium | reverse complement strand
GATAGATTACTCAATTAGCTATTTGACGATGGAAAAAGAATGGACGTAACGTATTACCCGGGTTGTTCCCTGGAATCTTCTGCAAGGGACTATGACGAGTCAATAAGGGCGGTTTGCGCGGCCCTTGACATACGGCTGCACGAACTGCCCGACTGGACATGTTGCGGAGCAACTTCGGCACACAGTGTGGATGAAGAGCTTGCAATCACACTTCCTGCCCTGAATCTGTCCGCCGCTGAGCAAATCGGCAACGATGTAGTGGTCCCTTGTCCGCTGTGTTTTAACCGATTGAAGCGGGCAGAGGATTCCGTTGATTCCAGCGTAGGCATATATGACCTCGGCTCCTTCATGGGGCAGGGCGAATGGATTGACAAGATAAGATCCCGGGTCACCCACTCTCTGGAGGGATTGAGGGCTGTTTGCTACTACGGCTGTATGGCAAACCGACCTCCCAAGATCACGGGGAGCTCCGATTACGAGAATCCGCGTGACATGGACAACATAGCAGAGGCACTTGGGGTGGATGTCAGGCCGTCACTCGTGAGAAATCTGTATGACAAGGCGCTGGAAGCGGGGGCTGAATGCATCATTGTCTCGTGTCAAATGTGTCAGGCAAACCTGGACCTTTATCAGCAAGACATTTCAAAACAGTTTGAGGCCCACTACAATGTCCCCGTGTTCTATTTCACGGAGTTGATCGGCCTTGCCTTAGGCCTTGAGGAATCTGCAACCTGGCTGAAACGGCACATGGTCGATCCGATTCAACTCCTGAAGAAGAAAAACCTTTTAAGACAATGACTAGAAACCATTTCAAAACTCCATCTAACGCCCGATGGCTGTGTTGCAGGACGGCTCAAAATGCTCACATACTACCGTGTATGCTCCGCCTTTTCGCCGACCTGCGCCTTACCCTCGAACGTGATCTGAGGTTTTGAAATGGGTTCTAATAACCAAATAACAAAGCCAACAGGTGCAGTGATGATTGTGGGTGGCGGGATTGCAGCAGGATACCTGGTCTACCTTGTGGAGCGGAAAGGTTCCATTGGCGGAAGGATGAGCCAGCTCGACAAGACTTTCCCGACCAATGACTGTGCCATGTGCATGATCTCTCCGAAACTCATCGGATGCGCGAGCCATCCCAACATAAAGATCATTACCATGGCAGAGCTTCTCGGGTTGGAAGGATCACCAGGGGCTTTTGCTGCCCGCATCAAAAAGTATCCGCGATACGTAGACGAAGAAAAATGCGTTGGCTGCGGCATTTGCGCACAGAAGTGTCCGGTGAAGGTGCCGGACGAGTATAACGAGGGCCTGATGAAACGCAAGGCCATCCGCCTGCTATACCCCCAGGCCGTTCCCCTTGTTTACGAGATAGACCGGGACCGCTGTATTTACTTCAAGAACGGAAAATGCCGGGCCTGTGAGAAGTTTTGTGAGAACAATGCCATTGATTTTGATCAGACCGAAGAAGAGATTTCTCTGAAGGTTGGGTCGGTCATACTCGCTCCAGGTTTTGATCTGTTCAAAGCAGAACGAGCGGTGGAGTACGGGTACGGGAGATATGAAAACGTCATTACGACGATGGAGTTTGAGAGGTTTCTGTCAGCAACCGGACCTACCGACGGCCACATACACAGACCGTCGGACAAGACTGTGCCTAAAAAGGTGGCGTGGATACAGTGTGTCGGCTCCAGAGAATCCATAAGAGAGGGACGCCAGTTCTGCTCGTCGATATGCTGCATGGCTGCCACAAAAGAAGCTGTTATCGCCAGGGATCATCACAGGGAGCTTGATCCCACTATCTTCTACATGGACCTGAGGGCGCAGGGAAAGGGATTCGATGCCTACTGCGAACGTGCAAAGGAGCAGAGCAACGTTCGGTACATAAGGTCTATGATTTCGCGTGTGGCGGAAAACCCGGCAACAAATGATCTTGTCCTGACATACCAGGACCCTGAGACCGGCCAAAAAAGAGAAGAGACATTTTCGATGGTGGTGCTTGCGGTGGGGCTTTCCCCGTCGGCTGAAGCAGGGGCATTGGCAGAGCGCCTGCAGATCGAACTCAACCCTTTTGGATTTGTCAAGACACCCCAGGAAAACCCCATGTGCACGTCGCGCGAAGGTGTTTACGTGTGCGGTGGCTTTGAAGGCCCAAAAGACATTCCCGAGACAGTGGCTCACGCCAGCGCAGCAGCAGCCCAGGCATCGCTGCCCATTTCCTCAGCAAGGGGGCATGAAGTCACAGCCCCCGTTCTTCCCCAGGAGAAATCTTTCTTGGGGCTCGGGCCGCGCATAGGCGTGTTCGTCTGCTGTTGCGGGACCAACATTGCCGGGGTCGTTGATGTCCAGGCCGCAGCTGAATATGCTCTGCAACTGCCTGACGTGGTCATGTCAGATGTCTTTCTCTTTGCCTGCTCCACCGATTCCAAAGTGCGGCTGAAAGAACTCATCGAAGAACACGACCTCAACCGTGTCGTTGTTGCTTCGTGTTCTCCCAAGACCCATGAACCGCTTTTCAGAGATAGCCTGCGTGAGGCCGGCCTGAACCCCTATCTCCTGGAGATGGCAAACATCAGAAACCAGTGCTCCTGGGTCCATGCGGACGTATCGGATGTGGCCACACAGAAATCAAAGGATTTGATCCGTATGTCTGTGAAGCGTGTGGCATTGCATAAGCCGATCGTCAGTAAACCGATCCCCGTTGTGCCGACGGGTCTTGTGGTCGGTGGCGGTCTCGGCGGTCTCACCGCAGCCCTATTGCTGGCAGATCAGGGGTTTGAAACCCATCTTGTCGAACAGGCAGACTCTCTGGGGGGCCGCCACATCAAAGGCCCTCCCACCCTCGCGGGACTGGATGTGGGCCAGCATGTCAAAGGCCTGATACGAAATGTTGAAGATCATCCTCGTGTCACTGTACACACCGGGACTGTTGTGGAAGGATTTTCGGGGCACGTTGGTAGCTTCCTCACAAGGATCAGAAGAGGGGAGGGGGCTGAGATATCGATCAGGCACGGTACAGCGATCATTGCTACGGGAGCACAAGACTATCTGCCGGACGAGTACCTTTACAAAGAGAATCCTCACGTCATGACACAGAGTGAGCTCAATCATGAGATCGGTATGCGTCCGGATGCTGCAAGATCCTGGGGCTCTGTCGTCATGATACAGTGCGTGGGCTCCAGGACAGATGAACACCCTTATTGCAGCCGCGTATGCTGCACCCAGGCTGTGGCCAATGCCCTCAGGCTCAAGGAACGAAATCCCGATATGGATGTCATCGTTCTTTACAGGGACATCAGGACCTTTGGATTCAATGAGCTCTTCTACAAGGAGGCCAGGAAGCAGGGTGTCATCTTTGTTCGATATGAAAGAGAAAAGCCTCCGGAGGTTTTCGAAGATGCGGGAACGCTGAAGATAGGTTTTGTTGAGCCGTCACTCAGGCGCAAAGTGCTTCTTTCGCCTGATCGCATTGTGTTGAGCGCTGCGCTCCGGCCACACACTGGGTCTGGTCAGATTGCCGGGGTGTTCAAGCTCCCGCGGGACGATCAGGGCTTCCTGCTTGAGGCCCATATCAAGTTGCGGCCACTCGATTTTGCTACTGACGGAATGTTTTTGTGCGGAGACGGGCACAGTCCCAAGTTCCCGGAAGAGACCATTGTGCAGGCGTCAGGGGCTGCTGGAAGGGCGTTGTCCATCCTTTCAAAGGACGCCATGTATGTTGGACCATCCTCTGAGGTGGATCCGGATCTCTGTGCAGCCTGCATGACCTGTGTGCGGACCTGTCCCTAGGTGCAGGGGATGCGGTATGTGCGCTGCCGAATGTCCGGCTCAGGCCATAACGGTCCACCACAACCTGAGTGAACAGATCGAGGCCAAGGTGTACGGGTTGTTCGAGTCAGAACCCAGAAAGGCCGGAGTCAAATAGGTTGCCGGAGTCCAAGACTTTGATTCTGTTATGAAACCTTGGACAATATTTTTACACTGATCTCATTATGACTGAAGAATTTGAACCACAGATCATTGCTTTCTGCTGTGAGTATTGCTCATATGCTGCGGCGGACCTGGCAGGTTCGATAAGGATGTCGTATCCTCCGAACGTAAAGGTCGTTTTAGTCCCTTGCTCAGGGCGTGTCGACCCCATCTATTTACTCCATGCCCTTGAGAAAGGAGCCGACGGTGTGTATGTCACCGGCTGCGAGGAGGGAGGCTGCCACTTTCTGACCGGGAACTTGAAGGCAAAGAAGCGGGTTGCGTATATCAGAAAGATGCTCGACGAGATGGGTATTGAGCAGGATCGCGTGCAGATGTTCAATATATCTGCGTCTGATGCCCCGGAATTTGCCAGGGTGGCAAAGCTAATGACAGAAAAGATCCGGGCATTGGGCCCAAACCCCATAAAAGGTAAGGGAATGGCCCGGCCGCAGTCAGACTTGAGCGTCCTGGAAGGACAACCATAACAGAGGAGTTTGCTACTATGATCGTTGGAGAACACAAACCCATCCGGGAGCTTCTTGCCATGATTGAGGGATACAACAACATCCTCATGGTCGGCTGCAAGGGCTGTGTGACAGTCTGTAATGCGGGGGG
>JAFDFO010000282.1 GCA_019309815.1 Deltaproteobacteria bacterium | reverse complement strand
TGACCTCAGTTTTAGGGCGCAGTTGCAAGGGTACAAATGCATATTTGTTCCGGAAGCTGTGGTACGTCACAAGGCAAGTAGTAGTATCGTTTACGACTCGCCGATTTCGGTTTACTATAGCCACCGAAACTTGGAGTGGGTTTACGCCAAGAATATGGCTTTTTTCTACTTTGCGGCAAATGGCAGATTAAAGGAATTCGCGAGAGCAAAACGAGATGCGCTCAGGGGGATGAAGAGAGCACTGGACAAGCGCCATCGGATCCAGGATAATAGCAAAGTAGATGATACATATGTGTGGGGGTTGCTTGAAAGGGAAAGGTTTGTTCCGCGATTAACCAGAAGGCTGCGGATGAATTCACCGAGTAATTGAGAAATAAGGCTTGCGAGGCAATAGTCAATCGCTAACAAATAGAGCGTAAGAACTGAGAGCAAGATGAAAACGGAGAATAATCCCAATCTACTCGACATCATCATAGTCAATTATAACAGTACGGAGCACTTGCTGCAGTGCCTGAAATCGCTACATGAGTCGCTGGATGGTATTAGTGCCAGGGTTATTGTTGAAGACAATGCCTCCCGGGACGGAGTGGGTCGTGTACAAACGATGTTTCCGCAGGTGGTGCTGTCCAAAAACATTTACAACATGGGTTTTGCCAAAGCTGTCAACCAGGGCCTGGCTGAGAGCGGTGCACCATATGTAGTAATTCTGAACCCCGATACCTATGTGGTAGAAGGTTTTTTTGACTCGGTCATACGTTACATGGAAGACAATACAGACGTAGGGATCGTGGGTCCCAGAATCCTGAATCTGGACGGCTCTGTACAGGGTTCGGCAAGGTCCTTTCCCACGCCACTCACCGCTTTATTCGGCCGCAGCACGCTCCTCACCAAGTGGTTTCCGAACAACCGGTTCACTTCTCGCAACGTACTGACGACGAGAACAGACGGGGTAACTCCTATTCCAGTAGACTGGGTTTCCGGGGCCTGTATGGTGGTCAGGAGAAAAGCCATCGAAGACGTGGGCCCCATGGACGAGCGTTTCTTCATTTACTGGGAAGATGCTGACTGGTGCCAGCGGATGTGGGACTTCGGATGGAAGGTGGTTTACTTCCCGCAATCCCATGTCATTCATTATGTGGGCGTCAGCAGTAGCCAGCTGCTTGTCCGCTCAGCTATTGAGTTCCACAAGAGCTCCTACCGCCTCTTCGAAAAACACAGCAAGCCATCGGCTCGTCTAACAAAGCCACTCGTTTTTGGAGGGCTTGCTACGCGGCTTCTCTTTGTTCTTTCCTCCGAGGGGTTGCGCCGATGGGCTCTCAGACACAAGGCTCATCTAACACCCGAAGAGGTTTTATTAGCCAGACGGCTTGACAAGAGAATAAAGGTCTTGCAAATCATTGCTCGTCTCAATATTGGAGGCCCGGCGATTCACCTTGCCTTTCTCGTTCATGGACTTGACCATAGCAGGTTTGAATCAACACTCGTTACCGGTCAGGTATCTCCCGAGGAAGGAGACATGAGCTATCTATTTGATGGTTTTCGCGAAAAAGTCGTGATGATCCCTGAACTTCAAAGGGAGCTTAATCTTGTCAAGGATGTCATGTCATTCTGCCGAGTGCTGAAGATTCTGAGGCAGGAGAAGCCCGACATCGTGCATACACACACTGCGAAAGCGGGTAGCATCGGCAGGCTTGCGGTCGTTGTCTACAGCTTCATATGTAGAAGAAAGGTGAGCGTGCTCCACACCTTCCATGGTCACGTATTTCGAGGCTATTTTGGCAAGCTGAAATCGCTATTCTTTATATGGACAGAACGCTGGCTGGCTAAAGTAACGGATGTCATTGTTGTCGTCAGTGACAGCCAGAAGGAGGAACTTTGCAGCGAATATCACATTGGACCGACAAGCAAATTCAAGACGATCAAACTGGGATTCGACCTGCAGCCTTTTTTCTCGGCTGAGAGCCAAAAAGGGGTTTTCAGAAGGAGTCTCGGCATTGACCGAAACACAATTCTTGTGGGCATTGTGGGAAGGCTGGTTCCCATAAAGAATCACAAGATGTTTTTGAGATCGGCCAGGATATTCTTGGATCAAAATCCAGACATTCCGACCAAGTTTCTGTTGATCGGCGATGGAGAGTTGAGAAATGATCTTGCAGCCTTTTGCGATGAACAGGGATTATCTGATCATGTGCAATTCTGTGGCTGGAGACGTGACTTGCCAAAGGTATATGCAGACCTCGATATTCTATGCATGACCTCGATAAACGAAGGCACACCGGTCTCAATCATAGAGGCGATGGCATCCTCTGTTCCCGTTATTTCCACGGATGCAGGCGGTGTGCGCGATTTACTTGGCATGCTGACCCGCCTGCCACCGCGAGCCAGACCGCCTGCCAAGCCAGCCTGGCATTCGCCTGCAGCGCAGCAGATCGCAGAGGGGCAGAGCGGGGTATCGCAGGATGGATTTCAGGTACTCGAACGTGGCATGCTGTGCCGTCAGGACGACCCT
This sequence comes from Deltaproteobacteria bacterium, assembly GCA_019309815.1. Classification (GTDB taxonomy): domain Bacteria; phylum Desulfobacterota; class Desulfobacteria; order Desulfobacterales. The sequence goes on along the minus strand of JAFDFO010000282.1, from coordinate 600 downwards.
GAGGGGTTTGCCAGTGGGCTGCAATACGTGATTAAGAACAGGCGTATTTGGGAAGAAATTTCCAACTCCGCCCGCTCATTCGTGTCACGTGTTTACTCGAGAGAGCAGATTTTGAGCGATATAGAGTCCATCTACCTTGACTTGGTAAAGCCGGACCAAGTCAGAAGCACCGTTGGGCTCGATGCGCCACGGCTGGCTGATGCCTCCAAGGTTGCTCCGTTTAGGCCTAAATCTGACATGGTCTCCTTGTCGAGGCCATGAGATACTATGGAAACATATCGCTTTCGAATTCTTGAGATGTTTTGGATTTTGGTCATTGCGGCTGCCGCCTTGAAAACAGTACGGATTTGGGATTTGTTTGCGGCCCACGCCTTGAGCAACATTGCGAGTTTCGATATTCGAATTTCGAATTTTTCAAAGTAGTATTGCAGGGCACGCATTGATCAGGAAAACCATGAAGTAATTCATCTCTGGAAAATAGCGACCGAGGGATATGACAAACAAAGATAAGATAATTGTCACAGCTGGGATGGTGATGCTTTTTGCCTTTCTTTTTGTCATTGCATTTAGTGACAAGGGGGCCGTTGATCTGTACCAGCT
>JAFDFO010000281.1 GCA_019309815.1 Deltaproteobacteria bacterium | reverse complement strand
GGTGATAGTCATACGAACTCTGTTTAGACATTTACAGGATAACTGGAAAATTCTTGAAACAAGATTGATACGGTCAGGTATTACAGTTAAGGGGAAAGGATGCTTAAAACATTGGTAAAATGGTTGAGAAACAGACACTTGAATCCTTGACCCCTTGATTCCTCGAACCCTCTTCTCCAACTAAATTGGAGAAGAACCAGAAAGAAAAACATCCGAGGTCCTGGCAAACCTCAAGGGCCCTGAAGCGTGGGTTGCGATGTTGGGCACGTCGCGACCGTTTGTACTTAAAACCGCGTTGCACTGAAAAGCCCAACAGGTAATATTGATAGATAACCAGAAAACGCTTCGGAAAGATCTGTTCCTCCAAACGCAAAACGGGCGGCCATGTCAGAGTTTTGACCTCCTCTATGTCCGCCCGTCAAACAGGAAAAGGCGCATCTTACGCACACCGGAAAGCGCCGGATAAGCCCCCGCTCTGTCTAGCTGCAGGATGTTTTCGTGCCACTGCAGCTGCTGCCGCCGCTGCAACTGGTCTTAGCACCCTCATCTTTCGTACCGCTGCAGCTTGTGGTTCCGCTGCAACTCGCTTTGGTCCCTTCCTTCTGTGTCCCGCTGCAGCTTGTAGTGCCACTGCAACTGGCCTTGCTCTTCGAGGCGCAACTCGTGAGCGTTAATGCCGATCCACTGATCAGACTCACGATACTGAATCCTGCAAGAATCTTCTTAAGCTGTTTGCTTCCCATGTGTTCCCTCCTTTCTCCATTGATCGGCGCAGAACAGTTTTGCTTCTCAACGACTGGCAAAATATGCCTTTATATGCGCCGGGACGGCGCTGCACATTTTTCCGTCTCCTGGCCATCCTAGCCCCTAACAGCGCAAAATGTAAATAGGGTAAACACCCTATTTACCGAAGAAAAAGACTGTATTTTTGAAAGAACCAGTACCGCGTCGGTTGGCAGGAAACCCGGCTTGCACAAAACCCGGATCGCTATTTCTCTCCTTGAGATCCCGGTAACGGGGGCAGGCCAAGCGCTTTTTCCCATTCAGAAATCGTCATGTCGAGCAGTCGCCCCGTTCCTCCTTTCGGCACCGCGTGTTTTGCCAGCACGACATAGGGGGCGCAGGTCAGGGCACAGCCGACGTAACCCTCAGGGATCCATTCGGTTTTATAGCCGACGAATATGGCCTTGTACTTCACATTGGAATCATCTCCGCACCGGATAACACTTTCCGCCATATTGTGCAGCAGACGGGTCAGGTAAGCCTTGCGCGCTTCTTCACTCTCAATCGGAATCGAGTCGCCGGCGTCCTCAATAAAAAGGTTTGAAACTTCCTGCCGATCTTCTGCGATGGCCAGGGCGATTGCGCACCAGACCGAGGTCGGCCCCTGCGAGGTGTTAGATTTTACAGCACATTTAACATGGGCCCCAGGAAGTATGGGAAATCGCCTGGCTTCACTGGTCCCGAAGAGGCGCTGACCGGCATCCAGCAGGGGAGCGACCGGGTAGACCGGAATTTCCACACCATCGCGTCGTTTCTTCTTGAACAAGGGCTTTAGAGAACCATCTGCAATAGAGTCGGCCTTCGCTATGTGATATCCCCAAACCGCACCGTTGAGACCGTTAAAAGACGAGGCGGTGATCATATTGATTTGTCCAACATATGTTCCCCGGGTTTCGGCTCTGTCATAGGAAACAATGCCTTCGAGGACATGGTCCATATCTTTCTTGACCTTCCCTGTTTCCAGTTTCAGTACTGAGACATATCCAAGGCCCATGGAGCCCGGGTTGCCGTAACCGTCGCAATAGATATCGAAAGGACCCACCGCGCCGTTCACGACTTTCTTCAGGGTTAGGGCCTTTTTGTCTTTCCCGGGCGTGATCCCCGGCGAAAAGTTCTCAAGCGATTTTTCTGCTGCAAAAATACAAACAGGAAATAACAGAACTAGGATAAAGCAAATCCTTCTCATGTTTTTGCTCCTTGTAAGGAAAAGAGGTCCTTCAACTTGTCAGGTGTCATGTGGGGTTGTGCCAGTGCGATCATTAGTAACAACCTGGCTTTGTACGGACTCAGATCACCTGCCAGTAATGCGCCTGCTTTCACCAATGAACTGCCTCCCCCTTCGTCTCCGTAAAGAGGGTATACGCCGCCATGACGCACCCTGCTGGCAACAACAACTGGTATTTTCTTTCCAATCGCGTACTTGATGGCTTCAAACACGGCTTTGTTCACATTGCCGGCACCAACGCCTGCAACTACGAGCCCTTTGGCCCCGTGATCAACAGCATAGTGGAGAAACCTCCCGTCATCTCCCGCATAGGTGAAAAAGAGTGGAACTTCCGGCAATGATCGTGGCAAAGGCAATTTCTTTTTCGAAACAACACGGTTAAAAGGAATAACCTGATCATCCACAATGTACCCGAGATATCCGTATCTGCCGGAATCGAAGGTTTGCACATTGGTGGTGTCATCTTTGTGCACATGTCGCGCGCTGTTGATATATTGATTCATTGTAACCGTGACTCCCCATCCACCTGCCTGAGGAGAACAGACTTGCACTACTGCGTTGTATATGTTGGCAGGGCCATCCGGGCTTAGGTCAGAAGCGCTCCGCATGGCGCCTACAAAAGCAACGGGTTTTTCACTTTCTAAAGTCGTTTCCAGGAAAAAAGCGCCTTCAGCCATGGTATCCGTCCCGTGCGTCACTACGACACCTTGTACATCAGAGCGTTTCAGGACGCTTTCTACCTTGGCGCTTAGGCCTATCCATAGTTCGGGTGTCATCTGTGAACTGTCTATATTGCAGAATTCTGTTGCCTCGATATCCGCGATCTTATCCAATCCGGGTACAGCTTCGACCAGGTCCTTGCCGGACACGGCAGGGACCACACCACCTGATGCCGGATCATACTTCATCGCAATGGTTCCGCCTGTTGTCACAACAACAACTTTGGGTAGT
>JAFDFO010000280.1 GCA_019309815.1 Deltaproteobacteria bacterium | reverse complement strand
TGTTCCACCGCCTTCCAGGCTGCTTTCCTATTCACATGACCTACCTTGACCGTGAGAAGTACTCCGTCTGTTAGAGGGGCCAGGACAACTGCGTCGCTTGCAGGTAGAATGGGCGGAGAGTCAAGGACCAGTCGATCGAAGCGCCGGTTCAGGAAAGACAGGAGAAAGGACATACGATCCGAGAGCAGGAGTTCAGTCGGGTTAGGGGGTTGACGCCCGCTTGGGAGCACAAACAGGTTTGGGGTATCGGACGTCATAATGGCGGCCTGGATCTTCTTCTGCAAGTAGGGAATTTCCTCTTCTCCAACAACCACCTGCTGATAAAGTCTATACACATCCAGGGGATTGAAGGAGGGGCGGTCAAAATAGGATTCCGGGAGATCCTTGAAAGCAAATTTGCCTGAATTGCACTGGAGCGCGACTCGTACTGCCTCGATCATCTGAAGGTTAATAAAACCCGACAGGTCCTCTGCTTTCACAAAGCCCATGTTCACCAGTATGAAACCTATTTTCTGTGCCGTATCTCTCTTTCGGACAACGGCCTGTGAGGCCTGCTCTTTTGTAAGGAGTTTGTTCCTGAGCAAGAGAGTTACCAATCTCAGCCCCTTTGGTCTCGTCCGCCAGTCGATATCTACCGGCTCCCCGTGACGGAAATATATGTCTATCTCCTCTCCATTCTCGGCAAGATGCAAGAATCCGGTCTTTTTTTGAAACGACAGGAGCCAGAAAAGGTCACCGAGTCCGAATTCTCCCAGAGACCCTGACGTGAGATCAGTGCTAAATGTATCGGACAGCAACCCGGTCAGACCGACGGAACCATCGCGAGGGATTATGCTGCTTAACCTCTGCTTTCGCAAGTCAGCATCGATCATCAGCACCCTCTTACCTGCCTGGGCCATGGTGTACGAGAGATTGGCTACGGTACCCGTCTTTCCTTCACGTTCGGTGGCACTGGTTACGAGTAAAGTGCGGAACTCTTTTTCCATGAAAGAGAAGTGAATATTGGTCCGCAAAACGCGGTAGCTTTCTGCGAAACGGGATTGTGAAGGGTGGTTGCTCAGAAAGATATCGGACAAGGTTGGAGCCTGGGGGCCATCTCCGTCTCGCAGATCGGTAATCTTGTTCCGAATGATGGTTAAGTAGTCTCTTGAGAATAGCGTCATGGTTTACCGTTATGAGTTATACATACAAAAACATTAGACAGGATCTACAGGACATAAAGCAAAAGACGTTAGACAGGATTAACAGGATCTACAGGATTCTGCTTTTGGTTTTTCTGTTGCATCCTGCAACAGAAAAACCAAAACCATAGGATTCATGTAAATCTTTCATCCTGTAAATCCTGTTAATCCTGTCTAACGTCTTTGTTGTTTTCTCCTACTGCTTACTTTCTTTCTGGTTTCCGTATGATTTGTCGGTTGCCTGGTCGGCCATGGGGATGACGGCAAGGACCGGGAGGTCCAGGTATCTGCGGACGTCTTCTTCTGTGCGAAGGGATCTGTCCAGATATTCCCGCCCGAAGCTGAGGCCGAGGCCTATCATCAGTCCAACGATGAGTCCCAACATCAGGCTTCTTTTTTTGTTTGGACTGATCGGAAACTTGGGAAGCACTGCTTTTTCAGCAATCCGTATATTAGAGACATCGATATTTCCGGTGATGTCGGTCTCCTTCAATCTGGAGAGGATGGTGTCGTAGAGCCTTTGATTCATTTCCACATTGCGTTTGAGAATAGTGTAATTGAGTTCCTTTTTGTTTGTTTCCATGGACTCTTTTTCAAAATCTCCGATTGTCTGCTGGAGGACTCTTTCTTTGACCAGGAGCACCTCTTCCTCCGCCTTCAAATTTGCCATCTCTTTCTTTACTTCTTCACCCATTTTCTGCCTGGTATTGTCTATCCTGCTTGTGACCTCGACCACCTTGGGGTGTTTTGATTTGTACACCTTGCGGAGGCGTGCACGCTCAACCTCTGCGTCGACCAATTGGCCATAGAGCGTATCAATGAGGGGACTCCCTATGAGGGACCGGAGATGAGATACATCTCCATTGTATGATGAGACCCCCTGCAATTGCTTCAGCTTGGCATTCAGCTCAAGACGCCTGTTCCTGGCCCGGATATAGGCGTCGTTAAAGTCGGTCCTTTTCTGTGCAATCATCCTCTGGCTTTCTTCAGGTGAGAGCAGGCTGGCCTCCTGCTTGAAAGCAAGGAACTCTGCCTCGGCATCTTCGAGGTCTTTCTTCATCTCGTACAAATGATTGGTAAGCCAGGCCAGGGTGTTTTGCGAAGATTGCACACGGTTATCAAGGTTGAAATCAATGTAAGCTTGACCTACTCCATTGGCGACATCTCTGGCCATGACCGGATCAGGATTCACAACATTGACCTTTAGAAGGCGGGTCTCCTCAACCGGTTCCGTCTGTATCATCCCTCTCAGCCCCTGGACCAGTCCAATCATCCTGTCAGACGGCTCGGGAACCTCTTGTTTGCGCCCAAACAGGAGGCGGATGTTTTTCTTGACGTTGGAGAGGTGCTGCCTGAGCGAACTTATTTCTCTTAATGTCTCTTCCCGTTGCTTCTCATTCATCTGATTCAGCTTCAGATCTTTGACGACCCTTTCCAGGACATCACGAGAAGTAATCAATTGGAAATGTGTATTGAACGTCATGGATTCGGAGAGATATGTCTCATAATCCACGCGCTGACCGGTAAGAGGAGAACGGCTGTGTAGTCTGTCGATAGCGCTGACCGGTAAGAGGAGAACGGCTGTGTAGTCTGTCGATAATCAGGGTTGTTGTGGCCTGATAGATGGGTGTGACACTGGCGTTATGGTACAGAACCAGGGTGATGACGATCACCAATGAGGCGAGAATGAGCCACTTCTGCTTCACGACCACGTGGTAGTAGTCGAGGAGGTGTATTGGTTGTTCTTCTTGGGTGGGATGCATTATTCTTTCGGGCTGTTCGTTGGGCATGGTCTATATACTCATCTTATAGCCGAACGCAAAGGGCATGGCAAACCGCATAGGGCATGGCGCATAGGGCATAGCGAAAAAGACTTATGTTTCGTTGACGCTCTGCGCTTTGCTCTATGCACTATGCGCTCACAGCCAGGATTCCGGGACGTGGATGCGGTCGCCGGGTTTTAGTTGGACATCCGGGATTTTCCCGTCTTTTACGTCTTTAAGATTGATTTTGATAACTTCTACCTTGTCTCCCTTTTGACGAATGATGCGCGTTCGATTGGGAGCAGCAAACTCGTCAAAACCGCCGGCCATGATACAGGCATTCATAGCGGTTATGCCGGGTTGGTACTTGTATATTCCAGGGCTTCTTACTTCCCCCTCTACATATACCTTTGACTGGGCCAGGTCGAATGATTCCTGTAAAGGAATATAGATAACATCTCCGGGCTCCAGTGACAGGTTGCCACTCATATCTCCTCTGTCGAGAAGCTTCCGGAGATCCACTTTCATTGGATCCCCGTTCTTCTTGACCCCCTCTGAGGGACTCCTCATGACGTAGGCGACATTGGCCCGGCCGGCCACAACACCGCCGGCCTTGGCGATCAACTCCAAAAGGCTCGCTTCGGTGCTGGTTTCGTACAGACCAGGTTTTTTTACAGCACCTGATATGTAGTAATGGAGACTGTGATACTCCTTTATACTGACGTTTACCTTGGGATCGACGAAGTAGTCCGCAGCCAGGGGTTTGATAATTTTCTTTTCGAGTTCGCTAGGGGTGAGCCCTTCGGCCTTTGTGCTGCCGATGAAGGGAACGTTGAGCCTGCCATTTGCAGAGACGGTGAGATGGACTTCCCGTTCCATCTCGCCACCTGCGTAGATGGTGAGGGTGAGGACGTCGCGTGGGCCGATGCGGTAGGCTTTGCTTTGCGCCAGGGCGCTACCAGGGCATACCAGCCCCGGTACCAGCAATAGGCACGATATGACAATTCCTAGTTTATGAATCATTGCAAAACGCATAGGGCATGGCGCATGGGGCATAGGGCATAGCGTAAAAGAAAGAACCCTTCGACCAGTCTCCGCGTAAAGCTACGACCCGGCAAGCAGGATCTACAGTTCGACCAGCTCACCACAAGCAGGATCTACAGGATCACAGATTAACCGGATTTGCTTGTTTTGGTTTTTCGGTCGCAACCTGCAACCGAAAAACAAAAACAAGCATAACCCCTGATAATCCCATTGAATTCCTGTGTAAATCCTGCGGCCCCCAGGCATAGTCCGTCCACCTGGAAATCCTTGGCCTTTAACCCATATAATATTTCACAGGCTGGAAAAAATGTAAAGGGCAATGCGTGAGGCGCAGAGGGCATGGCGCATAGCGCAAAAAGCACAAGACTTCTGACAGGATTAACAGGATCTACAGGATTTGTTTTGGTTTTTCAGTTTCAGGAAGAAACTGAAAAACCAAAAGAAAAATTCTGTAAATCTTTTATCCTGTAGATCCTGTTAATCCTGTCTGATTCTTTGCTTGTGGCTGAATTTACCAGGGGAAATGGAGGGCGGGTCGGTGACCGATTTCATAGGCAAAACCGAGTTCTATCAACACATATTGATTCTCGTAGCTTAAGCCCACGAGGTTGGAGTCGCGCTTTTCATAGCCGGCTGTGGCGGACAAGAGAATCCGGTCGGTAAAAAGGTACCCAAGGCTACCCTGGACACCGTAGCCGTCGTCATTGCGTTTTTCGATACTGCCGGACGGGGTGAGTCCCATGAATCTGTCATAATCACTGTTCTGATAGGCAGCGGCAATTCTAAGCGGTAACTTCCCCTTGATCACGTGTCCGGCATCCACGGCAACGCGTCGAGCCACGTAGTAATCCCCTAAGTCATGCCAGATGGGGAGGTCCTGAATAAAATAGAGTGATCCGTAGGACCTCAAA
>JAFDFO010000279.1 GCA_019309815.1 Deltaproteobacteria bacterium | reverse complement strand
CAAACATAACAAAACCGTGTAAAGGGAACCCATGAATACAAAATGCACAGGGTCGTTTACCCACTCAAAAGCAAATGGAAACATGATGGCGTCCTTCCTATAAGGGGTTTAGCTCCTTCTCTTGAGGAAAGATCGGCAGATACCGATACGAGATGGATATCACAATCGCGCCTATCCAGACATACATTAACGTGCTGGCATATTCTACCCAGTTTGGATGATAGCTCACGAACTTGTCAAAGGACATGACGGGTACTGCAAGCGACTGTATGGTCATGATCCACCTATTCATAAAGATCCCTGAGCAGTTTAGAATACAGGCCACGATCAAGAGATTCTCGTTTTGCCGCGCCTTCGAACTCAGGAGGATGAGCATCGGGATGACACCCAGGATACCGAGTTCCATCACCAACACCCAGTAACCGAACGGCTGATTTGCATAAAAGCTGCGGAAAGGAGCCCCTGCCTTGCCGGCAACAGCAATCCAGTAAATGGTATCCATGGTTTTCAGGACAAGATAAAGAGCCAGCAACCTCCCGGAGATCTTGGCCAGAATATCAAAGACGTTTCTCTTGACGAGCTGCTTTCGGGCAAATTTCTCTGTAATCCAGGTGATCAGGATGGTGAAGCACGGGCCACAAGCGATGGCCGAAAGAATGAACAGGAAGAATGTCCACGGCCACACCAAAAAGCCTTCCCGGAAGGCAAAAGGACGACCGTAGAGCACACCGGGGACGCCACCCAGTGAACCCTGATGAAAGAAGGAAAGAAACACACCGATGGCTGCAATCGTAGGCATGGCCCCATGAAGGTGGTGTGCCATACCGTGGAAGAACCCAAGCTTGTTTATCTGGCGATTCTCCAAGATCAATGGGAGGTACTCAATACACAGGACCATGAAGTAACAAGTGATGCAGAAGGCCACCTCTGTCAGCATGGAGTGAACATTGGCGTGCCAGAAAATGAACCAGCCTCTTAGGGGTTGACCGATATCGACCCCCAGTATGCCCTGCGCGGCTGCATAGCAGATGACCCCAATGACGACCGCATAATTGACGATGTTCTTGAGCTCGTCTATTTTCACGATGTACCTGAGAAAACCCGTGAAAAAAGCTCCTGCGCCGAGGGCAATAATCCCCAGGTCTGCGGCAATCCACAACCCAAACGGATAGTTGTTGTTCAGATAGGTCACATTGAGAGCCAAGCCCCAACACATGACTGTGGCGAGAACACCTATCATGAGAGGGCCGTTCAAAACGCCGAGCCATAAAACAAACCATCTGAGTTGACACCGTTTGGTACCCTCCGGGAATAGTGCAGAATCAAATGGTGCTGATGCAGAATCCATAACAAACACTCCTTCTATGAATTAAGGGCTAGCCGGGCTTGATACCCTGATCCTTGCCTGTGTAGGCGTCAGCGGCCTTTCGGACCCAATCCTTCGTTGAAACATAGTAGATCTTGGGGTTGGTGCCTAGTTTTTCCAGAATCCGGAACGCATTAGGATCCTTCTTCAACTTATAGACCTTGTGGTGCGGGTCGGTCAGATCCCCGAAAGTAATTGCTCCCGCAGGGCAGGCCTGCGTACAGGCTGTTTGATATTCGTCCTCATGAAGCTCGCGGCGTCCTTCTGCGTAAGCCTTGTTTCTTGCCCGCTGGAGACGATGGTAGCAAAAACTGCATTTTTCCACGACACCCCGCATACGAATCGACACGTCGGGATTGAGATAGTTTTTCATTCCCTTCGGCCACACCGGGTCCCACCAGTTGAAAACACGTACGTGATAGGGACACGCGGCCATGCAGTAACGGCAGCCGAAGCAGCGCGTATAGATCTGACTCACAATGCCGGTTTCGTGACTGTAGTCTGTTGCTGTTGCCGGGCATACTGACACGCACGGCGTGGCATGATGGTGGTCTTTGCCCTCGCAGTGTTGACACGGCCTGGGAATATAAGAGATTTCTGCATCTGGGAAGGGACGGCCGTTGGAAATCTTATAAACTCGCATCCAGAGGTTACTGCGCAACCTGTCACTATTGTCTTTCCTGAATGGTAAGTTGTTCTCAGCCATACAGGCCACCATGCAGGCGCCGCAGCCGGTACACTTATCCAGATCGACGGCCATACCGTACCTGTAAGTCTTTGTGTCTCCTTCGCCGTGATGTGCCTCTTTCATGGTTACCTCTTCTCAGTCATTATGCTCTGGTCAGTTTGGCCCGAATACCCCAGGTGGCGCACAGGCCAGAGACCGGGTCCTCCACAACACCCATAAGGCTATTTGCGCTGATACCTTTCCCTGCCAGGTAATCGTCGTAAGCCGTATGCCCCAGACCCTTGGGGATGCCAATTAGGCCGGGCATGATGCCCTCAGATAGGTGCACGAGCACCGTTCCTTTCCCCTTGGGGGTTGTGAGCATGGCATGTCGACCTTCGGAAAGACCATATTCGGCAGCTGTTTTCGGGTTGACCTCCACGAAAAGATCATTCCCTTTCAACTCATTTTCCTCGATGGTCTTTGTGCAGAATGGCGGGTTTCCAACGGCGCCATCTGCCAGTCGCATCAGCTCCGTAGGGATCAAAATGAGCGGATACAAAACGGCATTACCCTCTGGCTTTATCGGCTGATAGTGAGGTAAATACCCATCATCTTCGCTCATTTCCTTGCCAACTTGATCAAAAGTCGAGACATAGAACTCAAACTTGCCCGAAGGCGTGCCAAAGGTGCTACCCCATGTGGAAAGTCTGTAATCCGCCTCAGCCACATAGCCCATTTCTTCCAACGTGTCCCACTTCTCGCCCATGGTGTCCTTCAATACGCTTTTATAGTCTTCCCATGGGAAGGCCTCCGCAACGGTCCCGCCCAAGGACTTGGCGATTGTCATGAGAACATCTCCCACATGCCTCGTGTCGAACTGAGGTGACACTACTGGTTTACACAACCCGAGAACGGGCTTGTGCAGGCCAATGGGCGTTGGA
>JAFDFO010000278.1 GCA_019309815.1 Deltaproteobacteria bacterium | reverse complement strand
GGTTTATCCCCGCCCGTTTACGCGCTCAGGCGCTATGAATTTCGGGCGGGGATAAACCCCGCCCCTACACTGTTTTCGGAAGGCCAAACGTTTGTTCATCCTGGTTGAAAGGAAAGAGAAACGGTGAACGGCTCTTGGATTGACTATTGATGATTGAAGATTGACGATTGAAAGAAACAACGGAGACTGGGATCGTGATCCCACAAGATATGTTTTTTACGGTGAACGGTGAACAGCCCAAGATTTCTCGCTCCCGCCTTCGCTGAAACTTCCGTCTACGTCAAGACTTCGACGGACAAGTCGGCAGACAAGTCGCTCGAAATGACGGCATACGGGCCAGAATGAACCCTGCCCCTAAATCCTTCTTCTAGATCTTGGGCCTTCTCAGATCTTGTAGATAATCCGGTTTTCCGTGATGATAATGTCGGTGTACCGGTCGTGGGGTTCCATGGGGATCTGTTGGACTATCTGACACTCAAAGGAAAGGGCGACTTTTCTTGTGGTGATATCCAGCTGTGGAATGAACCGGTCGTAGAAGCCTGTGCCGTAGCCGATGCGACCCCCACGCTCATCAAAGGCAATACCCGGGATGATGGCCAGATTGATATGCTCCACAGGAATCGGCTTGCAGCGCTGACGGATTGGCTCGGGAATTCCCCGATACCCTGGTTGTATGTCCTGTTTTAGATCGTAAATCTTAAGAGGGACAATTTCCCCTTTTTCCTGATCAATCAGGGGCAGGGCAACAATCTTCTCGAGCTGAAAGGCCTTTCGGATCATGGGCCCAGTGTCTACCTCGCTCTTGTGGCTTTTGTAAAAGAGAACAGTCCTGGCCTCCAGGAAATTGGCGAACTCGGATAGTCTGCTCAGAATAGCCTTGCTCTTTTCAGTACGTTCCTTTTTGGATAGGCCGTCCCGCCGGGCGAGAGTACTCTTTCTAATGTCAGCCTTCTTTGTTTTTACATCTTCCATTTGGCATCTCCGACCGCCTGAAATCTTGAAGAGCGGAGGGGGGTCATATAACAGAATTTTCGAATAAAGTCAAGTAATAATAATGATTGACTGGGTCATGGGTTCGTGATAATTTGCGTTCCGTGCTGGAGACAAAATTCATCAGACAGAACGTGGAATTGGTAGAGGCGTCCCTGCGTAAGCGCGGGCAGGCGTATGACCTTAAAGATTTCTTGGGCTGTGATGCCAAGCGCCGAGCGATCCTGCTCGAGGCGGAAGAGCTTAAACACCAGCGAAACACCGTCTCCGAGCGTATCGCCCGGATGAACAAAGGCAAGAAAGACGCCTCGGAGCTCATTGCCGAGATGCGGGAGGTCTCCCAGAGCATCAAGGCTTTAGATGACGAACTCTCCGAACACGAGCAAACCCTGCACTCCATACTCATGGAGCTCCCCAACCTCCCGCACGACTCAGTGCCAACGGGCAAAGACAGCGAAGACAATGTTGTCATTAAGACTGTTGGCGAGCCGCGCTCCTTCGATTTTGAACCCTTGCCCCACTGGGAAATTGGAGGAAGGCTTGGGATTCTTGATTTTGAACGGGCAGCAAAGATCGCGGGGGCGCGTTTTGCTCTATATTTGGGCCTGGGAGCGAGGCTTGAGCGTGCCCTGATCAGTTTCATGTTGGATGTGCAGACCAAGGAAAACGGCTACCTTGAAGTCCTCCCGCCATTCATGACCAATCGTACCAGCATGACCGCCACAGGGCAGCTCCCCAAGTTTGAGGACGACCTCTTCAAGGTGGAAGGTTGGGACTATTACCTAGTGCCCACTGCCGAGGTGCCGGTCACCAACATTCACCGGGACGAAATCCTGGATGAGCGGGACCTGCCCCTGCTCTATACGGCCTACACGCCCTGTTTCCGGTCTGAAGCCGGCTCGTACGGCAAGGACACACGGGGGCTGATCAGACAGCATCAGTTCAACAAGGTTGAGCTGGTCAGATTCACAACCCCGGAGAATTCTTATGAAGAGCTTGAAATGCTCTTGGGTCATGCTGAGATGATCCTTCAACGCCTGGAGCTCCCTTATCAAGTCGTGGTGTTGTGCACCGGAGACATGGGGTTTGCCGCCGCCAAGACCTATGACATTGAGGTGTGGACGGCTAGTCAGAAAAAATACCGGGAGATCTCCTCGTGCACGAACTTCGAGGATTTTCAGGCCCGGCGGGGGAGTATTCGCTTCAGGAGACAAGGGAAGAAGGGGACCGAGCTGGTCCACACCCTGAATGGGTCAGGCCTGGCAGTTGGACGTACGGTCGTGGCCATTCTGGAGCATTTTCAGCAAGAAGACGGCTCGGTTGTTATTCCGGAGGCGTTGAGGCCTTTTATGGATGGGATTGAGAGAATAACAGGTCAAAGTGCCTAGAGTGCGCTAAAGTGCCTAAAGTTGAAAAAAAGATCCGGAATGATCGTATGCGTAATAAAGAGTTCGCCGAGAAGCTAGAAGAGCGAACCCGACGGTTTGCTGTGCGCATCATCCGATTGTCATCAAAGCTGCCAAATAACCCGGAAGCTAGAGTGATACGGACTCAGATCACGAAATGCGGTACGTCTGTTGGTGCCAATTACCGAGAGGCTAATCGTTCCAGAAGCAAGGCTGACTTCAAGAACAGGATCCGCATATGCGAAAGTGAAGCCAGCGAGACAGAGTATTGGTTGGAAGTGATTGGAGAGAGCAAGATGCTGCCATGGAAGGCAATAAAGGCAGACCACGAAGAATGTGGGGAATTACTTGCAATTTTCACCTCCATCGGCGCAAAACTGTAAACGCCTGACCATCATTGGCTCATGCTTCCACTGCAAACATTTCTTTTAACTTTAGGCACTTTAGCGCACTTTAGGCACTCTAGGCACTTTCTTTTGTTGCTATGAAACCCGAGAATTTCCCAAGTCATATTCAACCGTATCTAATCCCCCAGGTATCCGGCAATGTCGTTTACCGTTGCCTGGACTGTAAGGCGGAATATGACATCA
>JAFDFO010000084.1 GCA_019309815.1 Deltaproteobacteria bacterium | reverse complement strand
ACGTCTTCTCAGCCTTCAACGTATTCCGCTATATTACGTTCCGCACCATCTATGCCAGCATCACCGCTCTCATAATCTGTTGGTTGCTTGGGCCATGGGTTATACGCAAGCTCACTGAGCGGCAGATAGGCCAATATGTGAGGACTGACGGGCCTCCGACACACGTGACGAAGACCGGCACGCCGACCATGGGAGGGCTGTTGATTCTTTTTGCCACTGTGACCGCGACACTTCTGTGGTGCAATCTAACCAACGTCTTCGTGTGGATGGTCCTCACAGTGACGATTACCTACGGTGCTATAGGTTTCCTGGATGACTACTTGATGCAAATCAAGAAGGAGAGCAGGGGGTTGCCCGGACGGACCAAGATCTTGGCGCAGGTGGTCATCGCATTGGTAGTCACAGGACTCCTATTTTCACGTGCTGATTTCGATACCCATGTGAGCGTCCCTTTTCTAAAGCAAGTAGAACCCGATCTTGGTTGGGTCTATATCCTATTTGCTACCGCGGTCATTGTAGGAACGTCGAATGCGGTAAATTTGACAGATGGGTTGGATGGTCTCGCCATCGGACCTGTGACTGTGGCTGCGGCTACCTACGTTATACTCTCATATGTGGCCGGCCACGTGAAGATCGCCAACTACCTTCAGATCAAGTATATGGCCGGCAGCGGAGAGCTGGCGGTTTTTTGTGGCGCCCTCATGGGGGCCGGCATGGGATTTCTCTGGTACAACTCCTATCCAGCTCAGATCTTCATGGGAGATGTCGGATCTCTCCCGTTGGGTGGTGCCCTGGGAACGGTTGCAGTGATTACAAAGCATGAGATTCTGCTGGTCCTTGTGGGAGGAATTTTTGTTATCGAGGCCTTGTCCGTGATTTTTCAGGTAGGGTTTTTCAAGGTCACTGACGGCCGCCGCATTTTCAAAATGGCACCCCTTCATCACCACTTTGAGTTAAAGGGCTGGCCTGAGCCCAAGGTAATCGTCAGATTCTGGATCATTGCCATTATCTTGGGTCTATTTGCCATCAGTACGTTGAAGCTCCGCTAAACAACGAATGATGAATAACGAATAACGAATAATGAATAACAAAGTGTAATGAACTTAGCGCATGAGCAGAGGAAACCGAAGCAATACATCTCTGAAATTAAAGAACAGAAAGGTTCTCGTGGTTGGGCTTGCAAAGACGGGTCTTTCCGTCGCCAGATTCTTGAAGAAGCGCGGGGCACACGTTACCGTGACGGACTTGAAGAACAAAGATGAACTTGGCTCCTATGCGGAGGATGTCCTTGCCATGGGCATCTCTCTAAGCCTTGGAGCACATGAGACTCAGCACTTCATGAACTCTGACCTCATTGTCCTGAGTCCAGGCGTGCCACATACCATAACACCTCTGGACACAGCCAGGGGAGCGGGGATACCTGTGATTGGTGAGATAGAATTAGCCTCCAGACATATCGAAGAACCGATGGTGGCGGTCACGGGAACCAACGGCAAGACTACGACAACAAGTCTTATTGGAGAAATGTTGAAGGCTTCCGGCCAAAAGGTGTTTGTGGGAGGCAACATAGGGGCTCCTTTGATCGACTATGTTGAAACCGGTATGCAGGCGGATACCATTGTGGCCGAGATCAGTAGTTTTCAACTTGACACCATCGAGCACTTCAGGCCTGAAGTCGGCCTTCTTTTGAACATTACCGAAGACCACCTGGACCGTTACGACGATTTTGAGCACTACGTGCAATCAAAGGGAAGGCTGTTTGAGAACCAGGAGAGCACCGACGTGGCGATCCTGAACGCACAAGACAAGGCTGTTTCCCGGCTGGAAGGGCACATTACCAGCCAACGCCTCTATTTTAATGTCCCTCAAACCTCTCACGGTGCCGTGGTCCGGGACAAAGAAATGGTGTGCAACCTTCCAGGAAAAGCTCCTGCTGTCTTTAGTTTGGCAGGCTTTGGGCTAAAGGGCGCGCATAACGTGGAGAATGCCGCGGCTGCAAGCTTAGCAGCGCTGATCGCAGGAGGGGATGAGTCAGGTATCCAGGCCGCTCTGGATACCTATGAAGGCCTGCATCACCGTATGGAGCTTGTCAAGATCATTGGCGGTGTTCATTACTACAACGATTCCAAGGCCACCAATGTCGATGCTGTCAAGCGTTCGCTCGAGAGTTTTGACGCCAACGTGATCCTGATTATGGGCGGACGAGACAAGGGTGGCAGCTACACCATCTTGGAAGCTCTCATCAGGGAACGTGTCAAGAAACTCATTGCCATGGGGGAGGCACGGGAGAAAATTTTGAAGGCTCTTAGGGGGCTGACACGAACAGAAGAAACGGGAACTCTTGATGAAGCCGTCCGCCTTGCGGATCAGGCAGCAAGGCCCGGCGACATCGTGCTCCTGTCTCCAGGCTGCTCCAGTTTTGACCAGTTTACGGACTATGCGGAGCGGGGAGAAGCGTTTGTCAAAGCCGTAGAAGCATTGAAGATTGCAAATTGAAGATTGAAGATTGAAAAACAACTGACAACTGACAACTCATGGCAACCAAGAAGAAAAAGAAGAAAACAAAGGCCGAGCCTGGCTACGATAGGTTCCTGCTTGTGGGGACACTGCTTCTGCTGAGCGTTGGCGTAGTGATGGTCTACAGTGCAAGCTCGGTGGTTGCCCAGCAGAAGTTCGGAAGCGACATCTACTTTCTCAAAAGACACGTACTCTACGCCCTCGCAGCAATCCTGGTTCTCATCACCTGTCGATACGTGCCATACCCTGTCTACAAGAAACTGGCGTATCCGATCCTTGGGCTCGCCTTTGTGTTGCTCATCGCCCTTTACATTCCTCGCTTGGGACATTCGGTTGGGGGTGCCAACCGATGGTTGCGGGTTTTCGGGGTCTCGTTTCAACCATCAGAGTTCGCGAGGCTGGCTCTGATCATCTATCTGGCCTACTCCCTGAGCAAGAAACGGGAGAGGATCAAGGAGTTCTCCATCGGCTTTCTGCCGCATGCCATTGTTGGTGGAAGCCTGGTACTCCTGGTGGTGATGCAGCCAGACTTCGGCATGGCAGCCATGCTGGCGTTAATAGCGTGGACCATGCTCTTTGTCGGGGGCGTGCGTTTCTTTTACCTTTTCACGGGTGTGGCAGCACTCCTTCCTATTGCTTACTACCTCCTGTTTCATGTGGGATATCGTGCAAAGCGTCTCGTGAGTTTCATCGATCCCTGGAGATATCAGAGCGACGCCGGATACCAGATTGTGCATTCACTCATGGCATTTGGATCAGGAGGGGTGTTGGGCTCGGGTATTGGAAACAGCTACCAAAAGCTCTTCTATCTGCCGGAGCCTCACACGGATTTTGTGTTTTCAGTCCTGGGAGAGGAACTCGGTCTCGTGGGCGTGCTCCTTGTGATGAGCCTTTATGTCATGATCGTTTGGCGAGGCATCCTTGTAGCGATGAAGGCCCGGGACATCTTTGCTATTTATTTGGCTGTGGGATTAGTCTCTGCCCTTGGTCTGCAGGTGTGCGTTAACATAGGTGTGGTCATGGGTCTACTCCCCACTAAGGGGCTAACGCTTCCATTTGTGAGCTACGGCGGCACATCCCTTGTGATGAATGCTGCTGCTATTGGAATACTGATGAACATATCAGCCCGACAGGCGGTGTGACCGTGAGGGTCATCATCGCTGGGGGTGGCACGGGAGGGCATCTTTTTCCTGGGATTGCGATTGCTGAAGCACTCAGACTCAGAGACCCAGGAAACCAGATTCTGTTTCTGGGAACGAGCAATCCCATCGAGGTTTCCACTCTCTCAGAGAAAGGCTTTGATCACGAAAACATTGTAGCAGAAGGCTTTAAGGGACGCGGGCTCTGGCGACAGATCCGATCGTTGTTCAAGATCCCGGTCGGAATGTGGCAGGCATTACGAATTATGTGGCGTTTTCATCCTGACATCATCGTTGGCCTTGGGGCATACGCCTCGGGCCCTGTGGCTCTGGCAGCATGGCTTGCTGGAAAGAAACTGGTAATCCATGAACAAAACACTCTGCCTGGAATGACAAACCATGTCCTTGGGCGCCTTGCTGACAGGATCCTTATCTCTTTTCCGGATACCGGTCGTGTGTTTCCACCTTCAAGGACGGTCATTACCGGAAACCCTCTGCGTCGAGAACTCCTTGAAAGCAGGTTGGACAAGAAAACAACCGGGCCGTTCACGGTCCTTGTTGTGGGAGGCAGTCAGGGAGCCCATGCCATAAACCGTGCCGTCATTGAAGCGTTAGATCACCTTGATAGCCCCGCCCGCATGACCTTTGTCCATCAGACCGGGCCGAAAGATGCGGCATGGGTTGAGCAGGCCTACGAGAGCCGGGATGTCAGGGCGACAGTGAAGCCATTCTTTGTGGACATGGCAGGTCCTTATCATGCAGCTGACCTGGTTGTATGCAGAGCCGGAGCCACAACCGTGTCTGAACTGATGGCCCTGGGGAAACCGGCCATCTTCATTCCCTTTCCATTTGCGGCCAATAACCATCAGGAGTTGAATGCCCGGCATGTGGCCGATGCAGGCGGAGGAGAGGTTATCCTCGAGAAGGATGTGAATGGTCGCGTCTTGGCGCACAGACTTGATCATTACGCGTCTGATCCAAAAGTGCTGCAGGATATGGCAGAGCGCTCATTGGCTCTTGCGCGTCCCGACGCGGCAGAGGTGATTGTGGATGAGTGCATGAAACTATTGAACATTGAAAATTGAAGATTGAAAATTGACAACAAAATGGGGAGTGCGGAGTGCGGAATGCAGAATGCAGAATGCGGAATAAGGAAGCATAGCGCAAAGCGCAGAGCGCAGAGCGTGAAACAACAGAACGCCATGCACTATGCGCTATGCGGAGCGAATCGATATGAGTTCTCCAACTTTAGCTCACTCTAGGCACTTTCAGTCGGATTTGAGGACACTTTAACTTGTATCAGAAAACATATCACATTCATTTTGTTGGGATCGGCGGTATTGGGATGAGCGGGATCGCGGAACTCCTCCTGAACTTGGATTACAAAGTGAGCGGCTCGGACTTGCGGTTGACCGACATTACCGGACGCCTTGCCCAACTTGGAGGGACCATATTCGAAGGACACCGTCCAGAGCAGATTCAGGGGGCGGATGTTGTGGTGATTTCCTCAGCAGTGGGGGCAGAAAACCCTGAAGTCATGGCTGCCAAAGAGGCGATTGTTCCGGTCATCCCTAGAGCGGAAATGCTGGCAGAACTCATGCGGCTTAAGTACAGCATTGCTGTGGCAGGTGCCCATGGCAAGACTACGACCACATGGATCATTGCTTCGGTTCTTGATCATGGAGGGCTGGATCCCACGGTCGTCATCGGTGGGAAACTCGATAGTCTTGGGACCAATGCGCGGCTGGGCCAAGGGGAATACATTGTGGCAGAAGCCGACGAGAGCGATGGCTCTTTCTTGAAGCTTTCTCCGACCATTGGTGTGGTGACGAACATCAATGCCGAACACCTTGATTTCTATGGGGATCTCGACAAGATCAAAGAAGTGTTTCTCGATTTCATCAACAAGGTCCCCTTCTATGGCATGGCGGTGCTCTGTTTGGACAACGAAGGGATCCAGGATGTGATTCCGAAGATTGCGAAGCGGTTCATCACATATGGGATGACTTCCCAGGCAGACTATCAGGCAAAGGACCTGCGCTTTGAGGGGCTTAGGAGCCAGTACCGCATAACGCACCGGGGTGAAGAGTTAGGTTCTGTTGTATTAAATCTTCCCGGCATCCACAATGTGTACAATTCCATGGCGAGTATCGCCATTGGCATGGAACTCGGGATTCCCTTTGACACGATCCTCCGTGCACTCGAAGGAATTGAAGGGGTCCAGCGCAGACTCGAGGTCAAGGGGACTTTGGAAGAAGTGACGGTGGTCGACGACTATGGGCACCATCCGACGGAGATTCGGCTCACGCTGCAGACTGTGCGCCAGTGCTGGCCCGATCAGCGGATTGTGGTGGCGTTTCAACCCCACCGGTATTCCAGAGTTGCTGCGCTTTTTGATGATTTCACTCGGGCGTTTTATGAGGCAGACAGCCTGCTCGTGCTTCCCATCTATTCGGCAGGCGAGACACCAATAGCAGACATAGACGGCCAGGCTCTCTGTGAAGGGATTCGTGAGCATGGTCATAAAGATGCAAGCTTTCATCAGGGGCTGGACGCAGCAGTATCGCACCTCAAGAAGATTTTGAAACCAGGAGATGTCTTGCTCACCCTTGGGGCGGGGGACGTTTGGCAGGTGGGAGAGAAACTCCTTGGAGAAATGGAGTAGTGGAGTGAAAAACACCTGGAGTGATGGAGTAATGGAGTATTGGAAAAAAGAAACAAAAGAAAAATTGGTTTTCTGGATAAGCATTACTCCAGTACTCCAATACTCCAATACTCCGGTCACCATCAGAGGCAAATTTTTCGTATGAATGAGTCCGATAGAACTTGGCTTTTAGAATATTTCGGCGCGAACGTTTTGTTTGACGAACCCATGTCGCGTCACACCACTTTCCGCATCGGAGGGCCGGTAGATGCCTTGGTCACCGTGAGGACCGAACAGGAGATAAGGGATCTGGTCCTTTGGGCTAGGGAGAAAGGCTACCCGGTTGTGATCCTTGGTGCCGGAAGCAATCTGCTGGTCCGAGACGGAGGTATTCGAGGCCTGACGTTGAAGTTGGCGGGTGACTTTGAAGCCATTCAGCTCATCCCCCAAGCCAATGGCAGTGGAGCCACGGTCAAGACCGGAGCAGCAGTACCACTCCGTCAACTTGCCAAATATGCCATAGACGAGGGGCTCGCCGGGCTAAGCTTCGGACTCGGTATTCCGGGGACCGTTGGAGGGGCTCTCCGAATGAATGCAGGGGCGTGGGGAGGATGCATGGCTGACAGCACCAGTTCGATCAGGGTGCTTAATCGACATGGAGAGTTGGCAAGCCTCGATCGGGACCAACTTCGGTTTTCTTACAGGAGGCTCGAACTGGAAGAAGGGGCCGTCATCTTAAGTGGCCAGTTCAAGCTAATGCGCAGAGGCCGGGAGGTTCTGCAACAGGAGGCAGTCCGTATGCAAAAGCAACGAAAGTCAACCCAGCCGCTTTCACTTCCCAGTGCTGGTTCTGTGTTTCGAAATCCACTCGAAGAAAAACCTGCTGGAGAACTCATTGATCAAGCCGGAATGAAAGGGCTTCGGGTCGGGGGAGCAGAGGTCTCGACCATTCATGCTAATTTCATTGTGAACAGGGGGCGCGCCAAAGCTTCCGACGTGCTTACCTTGATGAGGCAGATACGGGAGGCAATACATGAGAGGTTCGGAGTTGACTTAGAACCGGAGGTAACCATCGTTGGCCAAGAAGAAGACTCGTAAAAACTATTTGAAGAACAGTCTGGCACAGAGAAGGCAGCGCGTCTTTGGACGAATTCTCACGGGTGTCAGAATCCTGTTGCTGATGGGAGGACTGATCGGAACGAGTCTACTTCTCATTCTGGTGTATGACGCTGTGACTCAGAGTCCTTACTTTGAGGCTAAGAAGATCACGGTTGAAGGTTGCCGTGAGCTTTCAAGGGGGAGAATTCTCAAACTCACCGGATTGAAGCTTCACGACAACATCCTTTCTGTGAACATGAAGACGCTTCAGCACATGCTTGTCGCCGATCCGTGGATTGCAGCGGCCGAGATTGAGCGTACGCTGCCTGATGAAATCCACATTCGGGTAAGAGAACGGGTACCCATCGCCATAATCGACTTGGAGGGACTTTACTATCTTGACGAAAACGGTGAGATCTTCAAGCCGGCCGAGGCTTCCGATAAGGCCAGGGGCCCTATCGTAACAGGCCTTTCCCTTGCGGGCTTTGATTTTGAGAACCCATGGGGCTCTCGATTGTTCAGGTCAGTTATGGAGGCACTTCACTTGTGCAGACGCCATGACAGCGTCATTCCATTTGCGGCGTTGCACCGGGTTCATGTTGACAGGGATATGGGCCTAACACTTTATGCCTCTCTCGCACCATACAACTTCCTTGCCATGCCAATGTGCACGCCCGCGGTGGCTGGCTCAGCGGAGGGCGGGATCAGCCCTGCAGCGATCAAGATCGGCTTTGAGAGATACGAATCAAAGTTTAACCGACTTCGAGATATGATTTCTTACTTGAAACGACAAGACGGTTTTTTGAACCTTCAGTATGTAGATCTGGATGATGCAGATCGTGTCGTGGTCAGGCCGTCCGTGGCCGGGCAGGCCGGAATCCCCTCTATCACAGGAGGATCCGGCACTGGCTCAGGCAGACGAAAGGAGGTGTGACGGTGCAAGGTGAAGGAGAGCTAATCGTAGGTCTGGACATCGGGACCACGAAAATCTGTGCGGTGGTAGGCAGTGTTGGCCCGGATGGGACGGACATTGTGGGGATCGGAACACATGTATCTGATGGGTTGCGAAAAGGGGTGGCCGTGGAAGAGGCTGAGCTTATGGCGGGTTGCGAAATCAGATCTGTGTACGCCGGGATTGCTGGGGGTCACATCAAGGGTTTCAACAGCCATGGCATTGTTGCCATAAAGGGTAATGAGGTCACTGAAAAGGACATCGAGCGCGTGATTGATGCAGCCAGGGCAGTGGCCATTCCCATGGACCGTGAAGTCATTCATGTGCTGCCCCAGGAGTTCATTGTAGATGAGCAGGATGGAATTCGAGACCCCCTTGGGATGTCGGGTGTTCGTCTCGAAGCTAGAGTCCATATTGTGACGGGGGCCGTTACCTCAGCGCAAAACATTATCAAATGTGCCAACCGTGCCGGCCTGGATGTGTGCGATATTGTGCTTCAATCCCTTGCATCGAGCGAGGCCGTACTGACCGAAGAGGAACAAGCGCTGGGTGCGGCCTTGGTTGATTTTGGCGGAGGAACCACCGATCTGGCCGTGTTTAAGGGGAACAGCATCAAACACACCTCGGTACTGGCCCTTGGGGGAAACAATCTCACCCATGATATTTCCGTGGGTCTGAGAACTCCCATGGTCGAGGCAGAGAGGATCAAGATAAAGTATGGAAGTTCCCTTACGAGAAACATCAGCAAAGACGAAACCATAGAGGTTCCGGGTGTCGGGGGCCGCAAGTCCAGAACCCTCTCAAGGCAAATCCTCGGGGAAATCCTCGAGCCGAGAGTTGAGGAGGTCTTCAACTTGATCCATCG
Source organism: Deltaproteobacteria bacterium (assembly GCA_019309815.1). Lineage (GTDB taxonomy): Bacteria > Desulfobacterota > Desulfobacteria > Desulfobacterales. The sequence goes on along the minus strand of JAFDFO010000084.1, from coordinate 9,144 downwards.
GGAGGTTTATCGGGCAAGCATGGAGGATTCAATCACTTCCGGGATGGTGGTTACCGGCGGGTCTTCTCTGCTGGAAGGTGTTGTGGATATTGCTGAGGCGATTTTCAATCTTCCAACACGGATTGGAAAACCTGCAGGTATCAGGGGATTGGTAGATGTGGTGAACAACCCAATGTATGCCACGGGCGTCGGACTGGTACTCTACGGCGCCAGGACTTCACCCAAAAAGAAATTCAGAATTCGAGACAGCAACATCTTTGATAATGTCTTGGGGCGTATGAAGAAGTGGTTCAAGGATATAATATAGAAAAAGGCTTTGCGAGCGCTCGAAATAGAGACTCGACGTCTCAAGCGACGTACCACGGGCAGGCCGGAGTAATGGAGTATTGGAGTAATGGAATAATGGAAAAACAATCAGACCAACACTCCAGTACTCCAATGGATTGAGCACCACTAAAACACCCATAATTGTCCATATAGGGGGTTAGGAGTTCTGGGACAGTTGACTATGGACCCAAGAAAATAGGAGGTGGGGAAAATGATGTTCAGTTTTGTGGAGAACGAGAAATCGGCCAAGATCAAAGTAGTCGGAGTAGGGGGGGCAGGAGGGAATGCCATTAACAATATGATCGATGGGAAGCTTCAGGGCGCCAAGTTTATTGCGGTCAACACCGATGCCCAAGATCTTGAAGCTTCCAAGGCACCAGCCAGAATCCAGATAGGAGAAAAGCTGACCGAGGGCCTTGGAGCCGGGGCAAACCCTGAAGTCGGGCGACAGGCTGCCATAGAAAACGTGGACGCCGTGCGAAGCTCAGTGGAAGACAGCCACATGGTCTTTATCACGGCTGGTCTCGGCGGCGGCACTGGCACCGGTGCCGCTCCTGTCATTGCTGAGACCTGCAAGGAGGTGGGCGCACTCACCGTGGCCGTGGTAACCAAGCCTTTTAGCTTTGAAGGGAAGAAACGAGCCAGACAGGCTGAACTCGGTTTGGAAGCCCTCAAGGATGTCGCAGACACGGTAATCGTGATCCCAAATGACCGACTCAGGGGACTCGCATCGAGAAATGCCACGGCGATCGAGATGTTTAAGAAAGCCGATGAAGTCCTTCTGCATGCTGTGAGAGGAATCACCGACCTGATCATGATGCCCGGCCTGATCAACCTGGATTTTTCAGATGTCAGGACGACCATGTCAAAGGCAGGTCTGGCCATCATGGGAACCGGGATTGCCAGTGGGGAGAATCGAGCAGTTGAGGCAGCTGAAAGAGCCATTTCCCATCCGCTCTTGGAAGGTGTTTCCATTGAAGGAGCACGGGGCGTTTTGATGAACATTACGTGCGGGCCGGACCTGACAATGGCAGAAATGACGGAAGCTTCGGACAGGATTCACAGCGAAGTTGGTGAAGACGCAGACATCATCTGGGGCGCGGTCTTGGATGACGGCATACAGGATGAGCTCAGGGTCACCGTCATCGCTACCGGGATCGGCACAAAGGAAGAAGAGAGAAAGGTGCCTCAAACTAACGGCAAGGTTCGTGACATCACGCCGGCTGACCTTACCCGCGCTACCGACCTTGATGAGCCAACCTTCATTCGTAAGGAGCAGGCAGTGGGTGAGTCAGGCGGGGCGCAATACAGAGGGTATCGCGGGATTATCCTGGACGGTCATGACCTGGAAGTCCCCACCTTCATGAGACGCAAGGCGGATTAAGTTCGTCAGCAGTGATTGGTCATTTTCCAGCGGAAGGAATGATGAATAACAAATGCCTGCGTCGAAAAAGTTCAGGGGAACCAGCAAGGAGTTCCTTGCTGCAGAGAGGGGCACCGTCAGAAAAGACTGGGGCGGGAGGATCCGGGTTGCCTTGGCCTATCCCAATTACTACCACGTTGGGATGTCAAACCTGGGTTTTCATACAATATACCGCCTTCTAAACGATTACCAGGATGTGGTCTGTGAACGGGTCTTTCTCCCTGAGGATGTGGGTACAACCAACGATGGTATCCGATCAATAGAATCACAGAACCCATTAAGCAAATTTGACATCATTGCATTCTCCATTTCCTTTGAAAATGATTATTCTAACCTCCTAACCCTCCTAACAGAGGCCGGCATCCCCCGGTGGTCATCAGAGCGAGACACCCCCCATCCTCTGGTCATTGCCGGGGGAGTCACGGCCTTTCTAAATCCCGAACCCATAGCCCCTTTCGTAGATTGCTTCCTGATCGGCGAAGCAGAGCCAATTCTGGAGGTCTTTCTTGAGGTCTACAGGAGTCATTCGGACCGAAAAGGACTTCTTCAAGCCTTAGCTCAAGGTGTTCCCGGTGCGTATGTACCCGCATTGTACGATGTAACCTACCACCCGGACGGCACTATTTCTGAGTTTCGACCGGGGAACGGAGCCCCTGGGAAGGTCAAGCGGGTCGTGGTAGAAGATCTTTCCCCCTGGGATACCTGCAGCACCATCCTGACCACTCACACGACTTTTCATGATACCTATCTTGTTGAGGCGGGGCGTGGATGTCCCCACGGGTGCCGTTTTTGTGCAGCCGGGTTTGTCTATCGCCCACCGCGGTTCAGATCCTTGGAAGCACTCCAGAATTCCTTGGAGATCGGGGCCGTTGAATCGAATCGTATAGGTCTCATGGCTGCTGCAGTTTCAGATGTTCCATACATGGAAGAGCTTTGTCAAAAGGCGCTTGACCATGATCTTGAACTTTCTTTCAGCTCCTTGAGAGCGAATCGGCTCACACCTGAAATATTGAGTGTTCTCAGCCAGAGCGGTCTTAAGACGGTTACGATTGCCCCTGATGCAGGCTCAGAAAGGATGCGCCGTGTTATCAACAAGGGAATTACCGAGCAGGATGTGTTGACCGCTGCTGATCTTCTGGTGAGGGCAGGGATACCAAACCTGAAGCTATATTTCATGGTCGGCCTTCCCACGGAGACCACGGATGATGTGGAAGCAATTGTAGCCTTGTGCAAGCAGATCAAACACCGATTTCTTAAAGCTAGCCGGGCAGCCAAGAGGATCGGACAGATAAGTGTGAGCCTCAGCTCCTTTATCCCTAAACCGTTCACCCCCTTTCAGTGGGTACCCCTTGAGGACGTGAAGGTCCTAAAGGAAAAGATAAAACATGTGAAAGACGGTTTAAAGCGGGTGGCAAACGTCCGTGTACACGCCGACGTGCCCAAATGGGCATACATACAGGCCCTGCTTTCCCGCGGAGATCGGCGAACAGCTCAATTGCTGGCCGATGCACAGGATAACAACGGAAACTGGATCAAAACGCTCAAGGCTTCCGTGATCAATCCGGATTTTTACGTTTACAGAGAGCGGCCGCTGGATGAAATCCTCCCCTGGGATTTCATAGACCATGGTATCAAGAAGGCTTACCTAGTTGAGGAATACGAAAAGGCGCTGCGGGCTAAAACCAGTCCAGCGTGTGATGTGGATCTATGCAAGGCGTGTGGCGTCTGCAAGTAGGCCGTCCTTTCCAAACTACCCCATATTTCGCGTTCCCCTTTATGCCTCGCACCCACCTTACATGGAGATCCGCTTACAGATGGCGGAATCCTATCTTTACATTTTGAGAGTGGACATGACGACAGATATTAGAGGAGAGATTAACAATGGCTATGTTATCGATACTTTCTTGTTATCATGCGTCTTGCCTCGAAGTTTTCCGGTGAAGCTTCACGTCTGACGATTGTAAACTCCTATCAAAACGGCACGATGAAAACGTCAATAATCAACAATAAAGATGCGACCCCCATCTCTTCCGACTCTAGTCCTTCTTCGCGTCCATATCCAACTTCCAGAGTTTCCGGTGGATTTGGTATGTGTTCACGACCAATGCAACAAAGCATAGGATTACCAACGCGGGCAGTAAGATGTCAAAATCGCCGGTTCCGAAAATGATTATGAACGTATTGATTAGAATCAGGCCGGCTCTGAATTCTGTGGGGCCGATACCGTAATGGTAGATTTCGAATTTGTTCGTAGCACCAAATGAAAGAAATGAATTGACCATGAAGCCACCTAGAATTGCCAGTAAGGCAAAGTACCAGACTTCCAACCCGGCAGGGGAAATCATGTAGCCCACGAAAACGAGCGAACACAAGAACACATAGTCCAGAAAGTGGTCCATATAGAAGCCCCATTTCACCAGACCCGTGTTCCTTTGACGCCCTAATTCACCATCAAAAAGGTCCGTTATATATTGAAGAACTATCATTAATGAGACGAGCCACAGGACGGAAAGATTGTCCTTTGCATAGAATGCCAGAATTGCGTTTCCGGCACTCCATACAATTGTCATCATTGTCAGGTGGTATGTTTCGATAGCTTTGGGCAGCTTCGGCACGGCCCAGTTCTTCAGTGCATTCTCGGGATTTGTGAAGATCGACCTGCCGGCCTTTTTATCTCCCCCAAAAGCTTCCTTTTCGTCGTTCATTTAGGCGCTCAATCCTCTCCTCGAACATTATACATTGAGTGAGACCGGGGATGTCCATAAATAAGTAAATAACACATATTGTTCGTTGAGATGGTTATTGACTTATGGACGTCCCCTTTTACCAAATATGGCAAGGGACCATTATCTCCTCACTAGTATTTCTCAACTTTCCATTCCCCCGCAATTTTGAGAAAATACACACCATGGGTAATTTCAACAGACTCACCCTTAATAATTTCTTTGCTTTTCAGTCTATATTTTGCCCTGGTATCCTCACCGGTTATCCTCTCAATGGATTGCATATCTTCAGCAATTTGCTTCACTTTTTCTTTACCCATAGCATTGAATATTGGCCTGTATTCGCTGTCACTAGGCAAATGACACTGCATCGCCAGTTCGACGTCTCCTGCCATCAGGGCTTGCGTGTAGACGGCCCAGGTCTTTTCAGGTGAAGAAAATCTTGGGTCCGGCCCGACTATCCTCATGCCCCGTCTTTTACCGTAGGTGTTGAGTTGATTTTGGATTTGTGCCGCCTTCTCCTTTTGACCGGATTCTGTGTAGAAGTTTTAGAGTATTGCTAGTAGGGACAATGAAAAGTAACTCTCCGGGTACTTAACAACATAAGCTGTAATCGCCTTTTCCCCAGGTGCATCCACTTTGTCTTCAGCGGCATTGAGGATCAGCACATAGTTCAGCAACATCGCAGGTAGGTGCCCGGGGCTTTGGGCAATGCAAGCAGATAGATCGCCATCCCTGGCACGCAACAAATTGGTCTCCATAACCTCAGACGGAACTAAAATCGAAGCCAGTATACTGTATATCCAAACGTTGTAAGGGGATGCCAAGTTCGACCACTTTGTTTCTGCCAGAAGAGGTCGATATCCTGTAGGCTCTGTTTTTAGATTGATGGTGTCAATTCTGTATCGTAGAAAGTCTGCAAGCCCGGAGTCTATCATCCGTACTTCACGATCTCTTTCCGCTGCAATCTGTTTAGTCGAACCTGCTATCACCCTTTGGTAGTATTCTTTCGCCCTTATGTAGTCTTTTTTTTCTTCATAAATATTCCCAATGAGTACAAGCAATGGTCCTTCGATGAACTTCGCCCCTTTTTCTTGAGGTATCTTATCCAGTAGTCCCAAGTAAATCCTCAAAGCCTCGTCAGGATTGGTCAATTCCCATGCATACACGTGAGCCAGAAGGAGGCTCTTCTGCCTGAGTTCACCATCCCGAAGCATAGCCTTGTCAGATGATTGCCTTGAAAGTTCTGCAATTTCTTCCTCAAGGGCTTGCGCAGCGCTGGCAAAGTCGCCATCCCGATAAGCCTGCAATGCCGACCGATCTACTGCCCAAGTGCTTGATGGTGGAATGGTTGCAGCGATGAACATAAGAAAAAGGATACAACCGGCATGAACACCGTTTTTCATGCAAAACCTCCGGATTTGTGTGAGAAGGGCAAGAGATAGGGGACGTTGTTGAGTATGTTGAATTGTTGTGACAGAGGCCTGACGTAATTCAAGATAGTCACTAACGGCCCCTATCTCCCTCGTTTTTGTCATAGAAGTACAAAAAGGATTATTGCAGCAACAAGCCCGATTGCTCCTACTCGTATAATCAGTAACTCCCTTTTAGACGCATACTCCTCAAAATTGAATAGTGTATCTACATTCCTGTGTTTATACACAATACGTATGTAGACGCCTCCCAACAGTAATACAGAAGAAACCCCAACGATTAGAAATGAGATGAATAACACGAGCTGGGTTGTTTTCATTCCCAACATTCCACTTCTTTAATATAATAAACAAACATATCCTCCCAAACCTTTGGATATTTGAACGACAGTGCTTTCCAGATTACTTCCAAGTATCGTCAATCTCAGGGATCTCCAAATACCATAGGCCAATCTTGAGGCTTAAGCGCTCACTGAAGATTTGTCATACACATGGTCAAGGATTTCGCCTGTTCGATTCTCGGGATACTATGACATTATCTTGGGTTTGGCCATTTTTGTGCAGTATGTGGATTTAGGATCTGACCGACCCCGATGAGCAGTCTCAAGACGGAGAAGCGCAAGCACGAGCACCAGCCGGTACTCGGCGATCGTCGCCCATTGTCCGTCTGATTCGGGCTATGATGCTGCACGAAACCGGTTTCACAGACAGGAGCAGAAGGATCACTGCTCCGGCCCATTCAGTCCAAGCTGGAATGACCTCAGACGCTTGGCCGACCGTAGCTTGAGCTGAAAGACCGAAAGACGTGTAAATCTGATCAAGGGCTAAGCCGAACAACACTGTGGACAGGCTGATAGTAATCAAGTAAATGGCCGTGGCCCTTCTGCCCAAAACGCCCAACAGGACGGTCAGAGAGGTGACGTTTGTCGCAGGGCCGGCCAGGAGAAAGACTAAAGCCGCCCCTGGACTGGCCCCCTTCAGGATCAAAACCGCGGCAATCGGCGTTGAGGCGGTGGCACAAATATACAGCGGAATACCAACGCCGAGCATAACAAGCATAGACGGCAGGCCACCTCCCGCGTACCTGGTCACCATGTCGTCTGGGATGATTGATGTGATCAGCCCAGCCAGGAGCAATCCCACAAGAAACCACCCAGCCAAGTCACTCCAGAGTTCTGTCAGAGCATACCGGAGCCCTGCCATGATCTTCTCCCCAACACTATGGTGCTGTTTGTGTTCCTCCGGTGGACAGTCCTCGCCATCGCAGCAACTGTCCACTGGACACGTAAGGTCGCGAGAGATCGAGCCGCTATTATCCCCAGAGCCGAATAGGTTTTCTACTACACCAGCACAAGCGGCTGTGACAAATGCCACGAATGGTCGGGCCACTGTCATGATGGGGTCCAGTAACGCGTATGTTATGGCTATGGAATCGACTCCCGACTCGGGCGTCGATATCAGGAAGGCCGTAGTCGCTCCATTGTTGGCCCCTTGTTTCTTCAGCGCCACACCTGTGGGCAGGACACCGCAAGATCATAACGGCATCGGTATACCGAGCAGGGCGGCTTTGAATACCGAGGCGAATCGCCCTCGGCCCAAATGCTGAGCAACCGAGTCCGGGCTCAGAAGGACTCGCAGAAGGCCGCTTACCAACAACCCGAAAAGGACGTATACGGACGACTCCAGAAGTAAATGCCATGCTTCCTGCAAAGAGTATAGAAAGAGACTCATCTCTGTTTAAACCTTGACTTCAGTATTCCCGGCACTTCCTCCAAACCTATCTTGAGCGGTCGTGCCAAGCGGTCATTGTCTAATAGGCAAAATCTTGGATATTTGAAACCGAGGATCTTTCAAGATAACTTCCAACAATCGTAAATCGTCGAAATCTTACGATATAGAACTCTTATCAAAAGGGAATCGGGAGTTCAACGAAAACCGGATCGAGAGCAACAGGAGATGTTTGGTTACTTTACATGTGCTTGAATCGGCCCCATTTGCGATTATTGATCGAACGTTGAGATATCCTGCCCCTAAAATCTTAAGATAACCCACCATAATCACTAAAAATAAGCCCACAACAGCACAGATAGAGACCAAGGTGCCATCAGCCCCAGCCATTTTTGTTTCGATTAAGCGTGCAGGTTATCGATCCACCTAATGGCCTCTTCATCTGTGACCTTGCCCAAATACTGCTGAGTGGTTGCCAAGTGTGAGTGCCTGAGGATGACCTTGCTGACGATCTCAATGGGTGTGCCCGAACGAGACGCATAAGTGGCAGCATGCCTTCTCAGGTCATGGGGCCTCACATGGATGCCAGCATCCCGGCCAGCGTTGACAACCACATACCGGGCTCCGGCATAGGTCAGAGGGAAGATGCGTTCATCAGACCGGATGTCCTTTTCTCTGATATAGTCTCGGAGCCTGTCAGAGACCTTCTTTGGAATGAAAACCGTCTCGCTTTCCTTGCCACTCTTGGGCTGTCGCAGTACCAGCTTACGGTCCTGGACATCCCTACCCGTGAGTTGCAGCACCTCACCGATCCTCATTCCTCCTCTGGCCATGAGTTCCATGATTAGCCTATCCCGGGCTTTGGGCGTTCTGAAGATGATTTCATCAACCTCTTCTTTTTCCAGGATCGTCGGGAGAGGATTCCGGGCCCACTTGAACAGCTTCCTCACCATGGGAAGGTTGCACGGATTCCGTAACGTTGGATTGAGCGTGTTCTTGATGAGGTTGAAGAAGGCCTTCAGACAAGAATAGCGGGTTCGCTTTGTGGTTTGTTTTGCCCCCTCGGTAATCTGGTTAAGAAACGTGAGGACCTCATCTGGGGTTACCGAGCTGAGTTCCCTATCACCGAACTGATTGTCAAAATGGGTGAGGATGAACTCATATGAACGGATACTATTTTTTTTTGGAATTTACCCTGTGGTACTCAAGACAATACTTCACCGCTTCTGATACCTTCATAATGCACCTCCTGATTGTTTGGGATTAGAATGGTGGGGCTGACGGCTGGGTGCAGTTTATGATTTTGGTTTCAAATCGTCAATGAAAGGAATTTGGCAGGCAGGTTTCAGAAGGTCGATTATCTTAACAGATTGTTCACCCGAAATACGCACGACATTTTCTTGTAATCTTACACTCACAGTCTTTTGACCTGAAGCAAGCCCCGGGGTTCAAGATATGACACCGCTATCAAAAGGAACTCAGGGATTATGGGCAGTCAAGATTATGGCAG
>JAFDFO010000277.1 GCA_019309815.1 Deltaproteobacteria bacterium | reverse complement strand
TTGTAGTTAATTAGGGTAAAATAGGTGTGTCATCTCCAATTGAGTAGGTGTGATCTCAGAGGGTTCAAGGGTTCGAGGATTCAAGGGTTCAAGTGAAAAGCAAAAGAATATTCAAAGAAAGGAACCCAGATTTTGTTGGTAGGAGATTTGGGCTTCATTGAAAAAAGTGAATTGGGGACACAAAAAAACATCGCAGAAATCGAAAGAATGTTAACGGCGCTGATAAAGTCTTTAGAAAACAAACCCTTGAATCCTTGGACCCTCTTCTCCAACTAAATTGGAGAAGAACCTAAAATGAAAACCCTTGAAGACAAGATCTTTTATAGGTGACGACCATATTCCAAAGCTTTTTTGTTGATGCTGAGGCGCATCTGTTGCTGGACAAAGTCATGACCCTTGTCCTCAAAAGGGAGGTAGACCAGAGTGGAATCCTTCACGGCAAAGTCGATTTCCGGAAGCAGGGGAAAGGTTTTCTTTTTCGTCAAGGCCGAACCGGCCAGCGTAAGTTTCATGCTTTGTACTGCCTCACTCTGGGGCATTGTCACGGGGTGAAGGCCCTGCCTGGGGACTGTTTCCTTCGTCTTGAAGTCTTTCGGGGTGATTGTCAGCTGGCTTATCAGGCGCACAAAGATCGTGGGCCTAATTTTAAAGGCCGGGCACCAGTAGCTCATGTCCTGGTTCTCCCACTCCTTTTGGACCACTTTGGGCTGGTTGGTTACCCGGATGAAATCAGCAAATGAGTTGATTTCAATTCCCTTTGCGCTGGCAGTGATTCTCCAGAAGGGCAAGTATACGATATTTTTGCCCTCTTCCGGAACGGCCGCCAAGCCCACCCTTGAGAAACTCCCTTCCACGGCCTCCCAGGCCGTGTTGCAGTTGCTGCAGGTCAATACCACACTGTCTCGTTCACCTTCCAGATTCCACCCACACTGCGGGCAAAGAGTGGACATAAAAATCAGCCTCCATTTGGTATGACTCATAGCAGCTAATCCAAGCCCCTCCTCGCTCTGGGAAAGCTTGACAATGGGCCGGTTGAGTATGGCGTCAAAGAGGGTTTCTTTCTCAACATACAGAGGCAGATAGATGAGGCTCACCGTGTCGCCGATGTACGCACGGTGAAACAAGTGCCCGGAGCCTGAAACCTGTTTTCCGACTCTGGCCAGCACGTCGGCTACACCTAAAGAACTTCGCAGAAAGGACCCAGCTGTGTCTTTTGACACGAATTTCATTTTCATGGCTTGAGGCCTCAAGCCCAGTGATATGGGAAGGCCCTTGACCGACGTCCCCAGGTGGGTGATGTCCACGATCCGGTGGCCGATGGTCTGGCCTTGACATGAGTACACGTTGCCCTTGAACCGAAGGTAAGGTGCGTAGATGATCTCCTTGTCCGGGGCGTTATGGGGCAATACCAAGCGGTAATAGTCGTGGGCAAAAAGGAAGCTTTTGACATTGCAATATGGGCATTGGAGGAGATGGTCGGTTTCCTCCAGCCCAATGGGCGCCCCGCACTGTGGACACTCTTGCTCTACTGCATAGGCCACTTTATTCCAGTTTCTCCCCGCAGTGATTGCAGAACATGGCGCCAGGCAGGTTTTCCGTATTGCACTGGGAGCAAACTTTTGGCGCTGGTTTTTCGTCTGCCGGGCGTCCGCACTTGGAGCAGAATTTAGCATTGGGTGGCAAGTTCTTGCCACAATTGGCACATTGGTTGAAAACGAGTTGCTGGTGTCCGCAATGGGGACAAAATCTCGCTTCCTTGGGGATCGCAAGTTTGCAATCCGGGCAGTTCATCTCTTCAGGCACCGGGGTAGCAGCAGGACCGGCCTTGGGCCTGAACATATCTGCGAACATGGCCGGCATCATGAAACCCATCCCCATGCCCAAACCGGCGCCGGCTTCTCCCGTCGATTCAGCAGCCTTTTCCATAGCCATCGCCGCCTTCATTTTAACCAGCCTGTCCAGATCCTGGATCACGTTCAAGCGACTCTTGTCGTCAATGGTCTTCTGCACCTCTGGCGGCGGGGTAATGGAACCGATGTATAAATGTGTCAGGTGTAGCCCAAAATGGCTGAGATCTTCCTGCAAGCGCGTCTGCAGGCCCGTAGAAAGCTCATCGTAGCGCCCCGGCAGGTTGAGTATGCTGTCCAGGTGCTCACCCAGATGGTCATTGAAACGAGAGACAATAACGCGTGCAATGTACTCCTCGATCTCCTCTGTGGTGAATCTGTGCATGGTGCCTACGAGGGTGTTGATGAACAAGACCGGCTGGACCACCTGTATGTTGAATACGCCATGGGCCCGCAACCGAACGAGCCCCAATTCCGAATCCTTGAAGGCCACCGGGTCCCTGGTCCCCCATTTGAGGTTCGGGAAAACCTTCATGTTGGCCAGATAGACCTCGGCGCGAAGCGGGCTCGTCATGCCCCATGGTATTGTCAGGATCTTGGTCAGAACCGGAATGTTGCCCGTCTTCAGGGTGTGACGGCCCGGACCAAAAGCGTCGCCCGCCTTCCCCTTGTAAAACAGTATACCTACCTGACTCTCTCGGACAATCAACTGAGCGCCGAATTTGATTTCGCCCGAGCCTTCCTCCGGTATCCTGTGCACTAACTCCTGGCCTGTTTCGTCAAACCACTCTATCACCTCTAAGAAAATGACGTTGTCGGTGCCCATCTTACCCTCCTTCTAGGATGTCGATATTGCATGGTTAAAGAAACGGGTCTCCATCCGGATGATGCCGGCCCGGACATACAGTGGGACGAAATCATGCCCCGGTGAAATATGCAATTACCATGCCTATAGAATACCGGGGTATTGGCCCGCCCTGGCGTTTTGCATACTATGAGCTACCAGCCCATTAATCCAGGTCTGGGCCAGGGCGGGCCAACACTCCAGTATCACAGCGGGCCAACACTCCAGTATCACAGCATACCCACGGTCGTCAGGGGCTCCAAGCTTGTTCTGACGCATCAGACTGTCTTTGTAGACAATCATGCCCTCCGCTGAGACGCTTCCAATTCACTCAGCTGCATGTCATCCGGATAGAGGGGTAGCTGGATCCGGAATTCGGTGCCCTCTCCCGGAATCGAGTCCACGCTGATTTCGCCACCATGTTCGCTCACAATACGGTGAACGGTGGTCAAACCTAACCCGGAACCGGAGGTGTTGGCAGTAAAAAAGGGGTCAAATATCAGAGGGAGCTTGTCGGGATCGATGCCCCTTCCAGTGTCCGCCACCCTGATGATGACATGCTTCCCTTCAGGATAGGCAACAACGGAGAGAATGCCTTCATTAGCCATCGCTTCTGCTGCGTTTTGGAACAGATTGTTGAGCACCACACGAAGCAGCCCCTCATCTCCAGGAAGAGTGGCCTCGTCGTCCGGAAGGTCGAGTTGTATTTCTATGTTGGCCAATCCCCCTTTTTCCTTCCAATCTTCCAACGCATGTTTTGTGAGCTTCTTAAGGTTCACCTCACCGAACCGAGGTTCACGCATGTTCGCATAGTCCTCTATGTCTCGAACCATCTTCTCCAGGCGGGCGGTTTCTTTGATGATAATGTCGGCGTACTTGTGCATAGGATTATCGGAGGGAAGCTTCTGCTTGATCCGCATGGCGAAACCACCGATGGACATCACCGGATTGCGTACCTCGTGGGCCACACCTTGGGAAAGCCGCGCCAGTGCGACCATTCGTTCGCTTTGGATGACCTTCTGTTGCGTCTTCTTCAGCTCCTCCGTGGTGAGGGTAAACCTCGCGCGCAGCCGCTCGTACAGGCGAGCGTTCTCCATAGCAATCCCGATCTGGTTGCTCACCACCGTCAGGAGCTCAACATCATCCTCGTCAAAAGGCCCCCCGCGTTTGTTCAGGACTTCCAGTACCCCGATAAGGCGCCCCTTGTGCTTTATGGGCACGCAGATGATGGAGCGGGTCTTGAAACCGGTATGTGCATCAATCCGGGAGGCGAAGCGCTCGTCCTGCTCGATATCAGGCACCACGATCGGTTTTCCCTCCTGGGCCACACGCCCGGCAATACCTTCACCCATAGATAAACGGATCTCTTGAGCCTTGCTGCCCCACTTGCCGCGAGCCAATCGAAAACGCAGTTCGTCCCGCTCATGGTCTACTTCAAAAATCGAACTGGTCTCCGCATCCATCAACTCCTCTACATACTTCATGGCGTTGTCCAACACGGCCATAAGGTCCAAGGAAGAGTTCACCAGCGTCGATAATCGTGCCAGAGCGCTCATGTCGTTATCGGAAACTTTACGGGTCAAGAAAGTCACCTCCAGGCAACATCATCAAGAGAGTCTTGGCTCGTTACTTCCAATGCCATGCAGTTACGTAACTCGTGATGCCCTTTTGGAGCGTTGCCATATCAGAGATATGGACGGTGCGGAGAAATGGATGTCTATCCGGTCTGTTGCAAGAATTCTGTATATCCCCTGACTGAATTTGCCATGAAGAATCTTTCTCGATTCTGCATATCAGCATCCATGAATTCAAACGCCCTCAGGTCAGGATCGTCTTTCAGGAGACGGTCCATGCATCTCTCTATCAGATCCTCAGGAGCGGCCGACATCTCCTTCTCAATGATCTCTTTCCATCTAAAAACCTGCCTCCGGAACCGCTCCAGCATTTGATGCGAGTCAGGGGCATCCCCAAAATGGGCATAGAATATGTGCTGTTCCCTCAAGGCCATCAATCTATCTATACTCCCCAGAAAGATATCGAGAAAGAACTTGGGGGGTGTGGCGGGGCGCAAATAGTCCGTATCTCCAACGGAGTAGTAGTTGCCGCAAGCCTCACCCGCAAAAAGGTTCCCCTGGTAACTGAAGCTGAGGTGGTGAGGCGCATGACCGGGCGTCTTTATGATCGTCAGATTCTCTATTTGCGCTTGAGTATGCGGTATACACATCTTCTCTTGAACCGGAGTATAAGGCCCAAAGGATTCGGCAATCTCTCCCAGGGCCATTTGGCTTCCCTCCCACAGCTTGGAGGGGTTTATGAGATGCCTGATCCCTTTTTCGTGACACACGACCCGGGCCATCGGGAAATGCTCCAGAAATTTGCCAAGACCGCCTGCGTGATCGATATGTATGTGGGTCAGGAGCACATAGTCAAGCCTTGTTATCCCCATCTCCGAAAGAGCGTGAGTCAACTTGCTTACTGAATTGGACGGCCCCACATCCACCACGAAACTGATATCGTTCTGGTATACCCAGGAGCCGATGAAACGGTCAAAACCCGGAATTTCTTGCTTGATCTCTACGAGTGTGCAGTGATGTTCCGTCAACGGATGTCCTCCATGGTGCACCAGCGCTTCCCAAATCCACCGTCTGATTTATGTAGTGATAATGATATCAGGTGGTTTCGGGATATTCCTGATCACCAGCAAGGCATTAGATGCAAGGCGCCGAGGAGCGACGACTGAGGCGT
>JAFDFO010000276.1 GCA_019309815.1 Deltaproteobacteria bacterium | reverse complement strand
TGCTCGGGAAGTATCCCCATCCCCCAAGTCCCAAGGGCAGGCGAATAAAGCCTTTTATACACAATGCGCACTGTCACAGGATCAATCACCTCTACACTCTTGACCGGTTCGTAGTCCGGAATTCGCGGCGAGAGGTTCTTTGGGTTCATGATGGCGTGATAAGTGAACTTCACATCATTTGCATCGAACCCATGGCCGTCATGAAACGCGACATTGGGCCGCAGGTGAAACACCACAATGGGATTGTGTTCAGTGGCTGGCAGGATTTGTTTGGCATATGTGGCCCGCTTTGCTTGCCATCTTTCGTCATTCACTGTGATGTGGGCTCCCGCTTTGCTTGCCATCTTTCGTCATTCACTGTGATGTGGGCTGAACCGTCAAAGCCAGTGAAGTAGTCGTGTCCGAGAATCTCTGAGAGATTTGGAAAAAGGTCCTGATCTACCCTGTTGAGACTTAGCTTGATCCTCGCAGGAGCCAAAACCCGAATCCTGACCTCGACAGTCTTTTTATCGCCTTCTTCGCTCTTCTCCTGTCTCGTCACCAAAAACTCCCTGGCTGGAATCAGCGAAACTTCCCTGATGTTTTCCAATGTGGTCATCAGTTCGGCGCTGGCCGGAACCTCTCCAACTCTAGCCTTGTCCAAAAAGGACACCACCTTCTGTTCTCCTACCCTTCCCAGGCCAGGAATGCTCGCCTGTTCGTTGACAAAGAAGAAGGCCTCTTCATAGATTTCCCATGACGTGGCCAGGCGACCTCTGAAACGCAACTCTTCATCGTGGTCGATGAGGCCTTCAAACACCAGAGAGTTGATGTCGCTGCTGGCTGAGTCTGCAGAGAGGATGGGATTCAGAATGCTTGCATCACCAATGGAAGCTGTGATGAATTCATTGAGACGATGAGGGTTGCCGCGGGTTTGTTGTTCATACGTGGGCACCCAGAAATAGGATTGAAGAAGAAAGAGGATGACCAGAGTGGGAGCAAGTATGAGAACGCGTCGGATTGTCATTGTTCTCTTTCAAGAGGCTGGAAAGCAGACTAACTGATGTGGCTCTGAAAAGTCTGCTCATCACCACAAATACGCAGCGTTGCACTCTCCAGCACAACCTTGGCATTCTGACCGGAGGTCTTTAGTCGAATATCGGCATCCAGGAGTAATTCCAATGCCCTGGTAAGCTCTGTAATGGTGTAGTTATTTGATTGCTTGAACGTCATGTAGATAGCATAGGGATGTGCGTTGCCAGTCAAAAGGTCTGGATCGCGTTCTTCAAGTTTCGGCAAGAGTGTCTTTTGGAAACCTGCATAGCTGAGGTCCTTCTTCCAAGCACTCCCTAATTTGCTGTGAATAAAATCCTTGGCCAAGATAAGCTTCCTTATCTGGTTACCCACGACCGCCAGCACCTGGAGCGGATAGACATTGTTCTGCAAGAGACTGTCCAGAAAGAATAGGGCTTTAGGGGTGTCCCGTTCGGCAACTGCATTGCTCATTTCATAGATCGGGTCTTGCCTGGTTCTCTCCGAGATTGTCTCGATATCAGAGGGTAAGATCTTCTCCTTGTCTCCCACAAAGGTAACGACTTTGTCCAATTCACCGCTGAAGCTGCGTATGTTCGGTCCAATCTTTTCATACAATGCCTCAAACCCACCAGGTGCCATGGTTTTTCCAGCTTCTTCCAAGACCTTTTTCATGTGCCCTCTTAAGGCTTCCTGCTGCTTCTGCTTCTCCGCCTTCCTGTCACCTTTGGGCATAGAGCAGTCAACCACGACACCGACCTTCTTGATGGTTTTGTATAGCCTCCGGCGCTTGTCAACGATATCAGCGGTAAGGACCAAGTGGTTTGTCTCCGGGTATCCTGTTAGAATGGCATCGTTCAACACCTCAGCATCGTCTTCATGGACAGGCACCGTCAATCTCTCATTAATGCAGTACGAAATGACCTCATCCAGCCATCCACCACTCCCCTTTTCCTCTCCTTTAACTTCCAGATACTGTTTTAGTTCATTGTCGGAGATCCCTTTCCAGTTTCTTTCTTGAGCATCGTCCATGGACAGTCCAATTATACTCAACATATGGAGAAAGTAGTGAGCGGATTCCTTGAAGTTTTCAACCTCAAATGCCTCTCGTGACTTTAGGAGAAGGTCACTCATGACTACGGATGAATAGAACACTCTTGTCTCGTGAACCGCGATCACCTTGGCAGAGGGAATCAGGGGGAATGTATTTAGGCGTTGAATCACCCCGTAAACGTTCTCGCTTGCTCCGTCCACAGCCTCATAGTTGAGATCCTGATGGTTGGGAGGGATAATGGCACCCAGGAGAGATCTAAAGGCAGCTTTGTAAACGAATTCATCTCCGTACAATAGATAGACCGGGCAGATGGTGCCGCCTTTGATCTCTGCCAGAAGTTCTGGCAAAGCCTTGTACGGAGCTTCAGACACGTCGCCGCCTTAGGATGAGCATCATGGCGATGGCGATCACCACCATGATCAGCCCAACAAGTTGAGACGTGGAGAGCATGCCGCCCAAAACCGCGCCCCGTTCATCATCGCGCAAATATTCTATGATGTAGCGCGCAACACCGTAGAGGAAGACATAGATCCAGAATAACTGACCCTCGTAGTTCTTGATACGCTTTATTCTTGTGAGCACTGCAAAGATCAGGAGGCTGTAGAGAGATATGTAAAGCTGGGTAGGATGAAGGGGGACCCCCTTTGGCGCCAGGGACTCAGGGTGCGTAAAGGTGATTGCCCACGGCAGGTCGCACATCTTGCCATAGCAACATCCGGCAGAAAAACAGCCAATCCGGGCCACAAACTCGCCAAACGCTATGGAAGGGGCAAATATGTCCAGGGTCTTGAAGAGCGGAAGTCCTTGTCTCCTTATGTACCAAAGCGCCATTATGACAGCGCCGATAAATCCCCCATAGAATACCAGACCGCCATGCCATATGCGGAAAATCTCCAGAGGATCATCTCTGAAAATGGGCCAACTGACCAGCACATAAAGTGTGCGTGCCCCCACGATGGCAGTTACGACCGCATAAAAACAGAGATCCAGGATCTTGTTAGGATCCTCGCCCACCCTTCTCGCCTCACGCAGGGATAGGCCGATGGCCGACAGGAAGGCTATGGCCATAAAAACCCCATACGTATGCAGCGAAAATGGGCCTATGCGGAATAGGATAGGATACATGGTCCTCTCGAAAAATGGAGCATTGGAGTAACAAGCAACCGGAGTAATGGAGTGATGGAGTAATGGAGTAATGGAAAAAGCAAAATTAGCATCGTCTCAGCTTTCACATTCTTTTCCAACACTCCAGTACTCCAATACTCCAGTTGTTTGGTAC
>JAFDFO010000008.1 GCA_019309815.1 Deltaproteobacteria bacterium | reverse complement strand
GGCCCAGGAGGAAATTCGAGTCGTCATACTTCCTTTCGAAGTGCATGCACCTGAAGGGCTTGAGGACTTGAGGGGTCAGATCCGAGATCTTGTTGAGAAACAACTTGCAGATGAAGGTGTCACCGTTATTAGACCTGATGAAGGAGTTGAAGGGCCCAGGCTTGGTTCAGACATAAGCGACCTGGATGATTTGCGGACATACGGACTGAATGCAGGAGCTGATTTTATCATATGGGGGAGTTTTGCCAAGATCGGTAAACGCTTCAGCTTAGATGTCAACGTCATGGAATCGTACGGAGATGATCCTCCTGAGCCTGTCTACGTGGAAGGCGAGGGCATCGAGACCCTGCTTGGCGCCGTCGAAACCCTTGCTGTGGGGCTCGGAGTCAAGGTGCTTGGGCGGGAGAAGGTGGCAGAGGTCGTCATCGCCGGGAACAAACGGATTGAGTCTGAAGCGATCAAGAGAATCATAGAAACCAAGGGGGGAGATACCTATCTGCCAAAGCAAGTTCAGGAGGACCTGAAGTCAATCTACAAGATGGGGTATTTTGATGATGTTCGGGTCGAGGCTTCCGACACGCAGGAGGGGAAAGTTATCACTTTTCAGGTTGTTGAAAACGAAACAATCAGGAACATTGCAATCAAAGGTAACAGTGAATTCGATGATGAAGAGATCAGCGAGGTTATCAGTGTAAGGTCAGGCTCTATTTTGAACGTCAATAAGCTTCGGGGAGACATCCGGCAGATTGAAAGTCTCTACAAAGAAAAAGGGTATCATCGCATCACGGTGACATATGACACCAAATCTATAGGGGAGAACGAGGCGGATATTGATTTTGTTGTGGAAGAGGGGAAAAAGGTTTTCATCAAGTCGATTTCTTTTGAAGGGAACAAGGCCTATGATGATGACGACTTGCAGGACCTAATGAAGACCAAGAAAAAAGGTTTCTTTTCCTTTTTCACCTCTGCAGGAGATCTGGACCATGAAGTCTTGGACCAGGACGTTGCTATGATAGCCGCCTACTATCATAATCACGGGTATATTGAGGCAAAGGTGTCTGAGCCAAAGCTGGCGTATGAGGACGAAGAAGTCTCCATCATCCTTAAGATAGATGAAGGGCCTCGATTCAGTGTCGGCGAGGTCGATATTGAGGGAGATTTGATTTGGTCGAAAGGCGCATTACTAGCCAGGATCAGAATGCGCAGCGGAACGGTTTACAACCGCGAATTCATACGAGAAGATATTTTAATGCTTCAGGACATCTATTCAGACACTGGTTATGCCTACGCTCAGATCTTACCACGCATTGATCAGGATCTAAAAGGACTTAAGGCCAACATCACATATGTCATCGACAAAGGACCCGTGGTCTATTTTGAAAAGATCGAGATAAGCGGCAACACCAGAACCCGTGACAAGGTTATTCGCCGGGAGCTGTTGGTACGTGAACAGGAGCGGTTCAGCGGCACGCGCCTTAAGCAAGGGACCCAAAATCTGTACCGGCTCGAATATTTTGAAGACATTCAGGTGAACACTACACAGGGAAGCGGTGATGATAAGTTGATCCTGAATGTCGATGTCACTGAAAAACCGACAGGCGCTTTTAGCTTTGGGGCCGGGTACAGTTCAAAGGACCAAGTCTTTGGTGTGGTTTCGATTGCCCAGAGGAATCTGTTTGGACGTGGCCAGATCCTGAATGCCAGAGGGCAGATAGGCGGAACTGCCTCCACGTACTCGTTAAGCTTTACTGAGCCCTGGCTGTTTGACATTCCCCTGTCGGCTGGTTTTGATATCTACAACACGAGTCGCGATTACGATACCTATGATAAAGACAGCATCGGGGGGACCGTTCGGGGTGGGTATCCGGTGTGGCCGTATACCCGATTAACTCTTGCGTACAACTATGACAAATCGGACATCGGCAATTTAAGTCGAGATGCTTCAGCTTCAATTAGGGAGTTTGCGGGGGAAAATGTTTCGCACACCGTTACCGCTCTATTGCGCCGCGATTCCAGGGATCGTGTTTTTCAAACCACCAGAGGTTCAGATAACAGTATCACCGTCCAGCACGCAGGAACTCCTTTTGGAGGAGACATTGGATACACAAAGTATGTAGGAGATTCCGGATGGTATCACCCTCTTTTCTGGTATATAGTTGGATACCTCCATGGCCGCGTGGGGTATATTCACGATGATCCGGTAGGGGAGGTGCCCACATGGGAGCGTTTCTATCTTGGAGGCATTGAGACAGTGCGAGGTTATGGATGGCGGGACATCAGCCCGAGGGATCCAATAACTTTTGACAAAATAGGTGGCGACAAGATGCTCCTGTTCAATGCGGAATTGACTTTTCCCATCATACAGAAGGCGGGTCTTGTAGGGGTCGTCTTCTTCGATGCTGGTAATACGTGGGCTGATGACGACACTTGGGCCATCACTTGGGATGGTCTCCGGAAGTCCACAGGCTTTGGTTTTAGATGGTATTCCCCCATGGGGCCACTGCGTCTGGAGTACGGCTATATTCTTGACGAGGAGTTGAGAGGTGAAGGCGGTTGGGAGTTTACCATGGGGATGGCAATGTAACTATGGTTGACCGCCACCGGTGATGGACTGACTCAAGAGGTTTTGGCAGCCAACCAGAGACCGGATACAGTGGCGTAACAAGTCGCCCATGAGGAAAAGAAGGAGGTTCTTTATGAAGATGCGTACCATATTGTTAACCACAACCCTTTGTCTGTTTGTCCTTGGCGGAATCGCCTATGGTGCCAATGTACAAAAGATAGGAATCATCGATCTCCAAAAGATTATTGAGGTGTCTAGTGTCGGCAAGAGATCATCTGTTGAAATGAAGGGCCAAGGGAAGAAGATGGAAGGGATTCTCAAAGAGAAGGGAGCTGAGATCGAAGGGCTGCAGAAGACGTTGGAACAAAAGGGTACAGTAATGAGTAAAGCGGCGAGAGAGAAAAAGGAACAAGACCTTCGTGACAAGATTACCGACTTGAAATCTCTGCAAAGACGATATCAGGATGTTCTAAGAGAGCTCAATCTCAATCTCTCCAGGCAGATAACAAAAGATGTGTTTGAAATAGTCGAGAAGATTGGGAAGCGGGAGGGGTACACATTGATTCTTGATCGCCGTGTCGGAGGCATTGTCTATGCGCCCACTGCCATTGACATTACGGACAAGGTTATTAAAGAATACAATGCCATGGATGCCAAGCGCGACAAAAAAGAAGGCGCGAAGAAGAAGCAATAAGAGGATTCGGCATGGAGCTTACTGTCCGCGACATTGCGGAACTGGTTCGGGGTGAAGTCGCAGGCGATGGGGATGTCATCATTAGAGGTGTGGCCCCGTTTGATAACGCCGGTCCGGATGAAATCACCTTTGCCGTTACTCCCGGCTACAAGAAGCGTATTGTTGAAACCAAGGCAGGTGCTGTAATCGTCCCCCTTGATATCTCGGAGTCCGAAAAGGTCCTTGTGCGAGTTGAGAACCCTTCTTTGGCCCTGGCCGAGGTGTCTGCCCGTTTCCATGCGGTCGAACGCCCGGTGGTTGGGGTCAGCCAGGGTGCTCATGTGGGAAAGAACTTTAGATATGGCAACGATGTCTCGGTCTACCCGGGTGTGTCCATTGGGGATGACGTGACCTTGGGCGACCGCGTCACTGTGCGTGCGTGCGTCGTGATTGAAAATCGTGCCGTGATAGGCGATGACGTGGTTCTGCATCCCAATGTAAGCATTTTGGAACGCTGTGAGATTGGGAGCAGGGTGATCATCCATGCGGGATCCGTGATCGGAAGCGATGGTTTTGGATTTGCGCCCCATGAAGGTGGCTATTCAAAGATTCCACAGACGGGCATCGTTCGTATCGATGACGACGTAGAGATCGGTGCTTGCAACACAATCGACCGGGCCACCTTTGGGAAGACCTGGATAAAGCGGGGCGTGAAGACAGACAACCTGGTGCACATCGCTCACAATGTGGTCGTGGGTGAAGATACCGTGCTGGTTGCCCAGGTGGGAATCTCCGGGAGCGTCAAGATTGGAAACCGCGCGATCCTGGCAGGTCAGGTTGGGGTAGCACAGCATGTCTCAATCGGAGACCGTGCGACCATCGGACCTCAGTCAGGGGTCGCCAAGTCGGTGGCCGAGGATCAGGTCATGTCCGGTTCACCAGTAATGCCCCACCGACTCTGGCTAAAGGTCTCAAGCCTCCTCCCCAAACTTCCGGAGATGAGAAAGAAGGTAGGCGAGTTGGAGAAGCGTATAGAACGGCTGGAAAAAGGTTCTGAGGACTAGCTGTAAAAAGTTCGCATATATTGCGGGGTTTCCGAAGCCAGCCAAAGCGCAATGTACAAGATCTTCAATTCATGAGGCTTTTCATCCCCCATTTTATACAATTCGGCTTGCCTTAGACACACAGTGTTTATGGCTTTTTCGTCTGATTCTCAGGCAACCCCATCAAAAACAACCGCGTTAGAGAGGTGTTAGGCATGGAAACGGTATATGACATTGGCGAGATCATGGCGCACTTGCCACATCGGTACCCCTTCATTCTTGTGGATCGAGTCGTGGAGATAGAACTCGATAAACGCATTGTTTGCCTGAAGAATGTGACGATGAATGAGCCGTTTTTCCAGGGCCACTTTCCGGGCACACCTGTTATGCCTGGGGTGCTCATTGTTGAAGCTTTGGCGCAGGCAGGGGGGATCCTTGTTTATGCTTCTCAGTCCAAGGAGAACAAGCAAGGTCTGATGTATTTTATGGGGATTGATAAAGCCAGGTTCAGAAAACCTGTGATTCCAGGGGACCAACTCGTCCTTGAGATAACTTGGACAAAAAGACGCGGAAATGTTTCGAAAATGTCCGGCAGGGCAACCGTGG
This sequence comes from Deltaproteobacteria bacterium, assembly GCA_019309815.1. Taxonomy (GTDB): domain Bacteria; phylum Desulfobacterota; class Desulfobacteria; order Desulfobacterales. Next base: position 18,497 of record JAFDFO010000008.1, on the reverse strand, counting down.
AAGGAGTTTTGGTTGCAGAGGGAGAGGTTATGGCCATGACAGGAGCCGAATGATGATACATCCTACTGCTGTTGTTGATCCCGGGGCTGAGGTCGATTCTGACGTTGAGATCGGGCCGCATGCCGTAGTAGCTGCCGATGTTCGCATCCATACAGGGACCACGATTGGCCCCCATGCGACGATAGATCAGTACACGACCATCGGGCCCGATTGTCAGATATTTCAGCACGCAGCCATAGGTGGCGTTCCTCAGGCCCTCAAATTCAAAGGAGAGAAGACAACGGTCAAGATTGGTCGCGGGACGATAATCAGGGAATTTGTGACAATTCACAGAGGGACTGAATTTGGCGGAGGTATGACAGAAGTTGGTGAAGAGAATTTCCTGATGGCGTACACTCACGTAGCCCACGACTGCTTCACCGGGCGAAACGTCATCTTCGCCAATGCCGCCAGCCTTGGTGGCCATATTAGGGTGGGCGACCATGCCACCCTCGGCGCGTTCGTAGCCGTGCACCAGTTCGTGCGCATTGGGGACTATGCCTTTATAGGAGGTATGACCGGTGTGACAAAGGATATTCCCCCTTACGTACTGGCGTCGGGCACACCACGGGCCAGCCTCCGCGGCATGAATGCCGTAGGTTTGAAACGTCACCATTTTTCGGCCGAGACCATACTTACCCTAAAAAGGGCCTATCGCATTCTGTTTCGACTCGGATTGACGTTGAACGAGGCGATTGAAAGGGTTTCAGCAGAAGTGGATCAGCGACCGGAAGTTGTTTCTCTCATTGACTTCATCAAGTCATCTGAGCGTGGTATAACGAGGTAGCGCTGGTTACAGGTCACTAAAACCCATCTCAAAAACATGTCCAAGGCTTGATGATCACACACGAGAGTGGGAGTAATGGAGTGATGGAGTAATGAGGAAAAAACCCAATACTCCACTACTCCAGCACTCCAATACTCCTGGCGAATTCAGCAACCAGGGACGTGAAACCTGATTCGCATTTTTGAGATGACTAGTGACCAGTGACAAATGACCATGAAACGAATTGGGCTCATCGCAGGAAGCGGACAGTTCCCAAGCATTTTTTCGAGGGCTGCCAGGCAAAAAGGGTTAAAGGTGTACGCCGTAGCCCATGTTGGTGAGACTGATCCCGGCCTTGAAACCCTTGTAGAGGCGACGAAGTGGATAAAGATTGGCCAAGTGAAGAAACTGATTACATTTCTCAAACAGAATGATGTCCGCGATACTGTCATGGTTGGGGGCATAACCAAGACCAAGATGTTCTCAGGCGTAAGGCCGGACCTGACGGCCCTGAAGATCGTGGCAACTATGGATCATACACAGGATGATGGGCTTTTGCGGGCCTTTGCCGATGAACTGGAAAAAGAGGGAATAACCGTTCGCGCTTCTACCTTCTTGGTGCCGGAACTCCTGGCTCCAGAAGGCTGCTGGACGCGGCGGAAGCCTAACAAGTCCGAGAAGGCCGACATGCGTTTCGGGTGGAGCATTGCAAAGGAGATCGGAGGCCTCGACATTGGACAGAGTGTGGTCGTTCGTGACGGATCTGTTATGGCAGTGGAGGCAATCGATGGTACCGACGCGACCATACGACGAGGGGGGAAGCTCGGCAAGGAAAAGACGGTGGTGGTGAAGGCAAGCAAACCGAGTCAGGACATGCGATTCGATGTCCCTGCCGTGGGAATCAAGACAATTAAGACGATGAGCAGTGTTGGCGCTTCGGTCCTGGCGGTTGAAGCCGGAAAAACAGTCGTTTTTGATAAAGAAGAGATGGTGACACTGGCAAATCAAAAAGGCATTTCCATTGTCGGCATAGAATAGGTGAAGAAAGTGCCTAGAGTTAAGGAAGAACCAAAGGAAAGCAAACGTGGCACTGCTAAATTGTCAACTTTAGCGCACTCTAGGCACTTTAGCGCACTTTAGGCACTTCATATTAATTGAGCGAACTATGAAACAATTGCGTGTTGGTGTGGTCGGCGTCGGATATCTGGGAACGTTTCACGCGGAGAAATATGCCGGGATAGAGGGTGTAGAACTTGCGGGTGTAGTAGACATCGCGCCCGAAAGGGCGGAAAGCGTCGCTGAACGGTTTGGAACAAAGCCTTTTGACGACCACAGAGATCTCATAGGTTTGGTAGATGCGGTGAGTATTGTAGTCCCTACTCAACTGCATTTTCCAATCAGCCGGGATTTTTTGGAAAATGATGTAGAAGTATTGATTGAGAAGCCGATCACGGAGACATTGGAGGAAGCGGATGCTCTTATTCAAATTGCAGATTCCCGTGGCCGAATCATTCAAGTGGGGCATTTGGAGCGATTCAATCCAGCGGTGATGGCTCTCGGGGAGATTTTGGACCGCCCTTTGTTCATCGAGTCCGATCGTTTGCATATTCCTAAGGAACCAGAAGAAGGAAAGAAAGCGCGAGGCACAGAAGTCGATGTCGTCCTGGATTTGATGATCCATGACATAGACATTGTGCTTAGCCTCGTGAAGTCCGAGGTGAAGAGCATTCACGCCCTCGGCGTTCCTGTGATTACCTCTCATGTAGACATTGCCAATGCCCGATTGGTCTTTGAAAATGGCTGCGTGGCCAATATTACAGCCAGCCGTATTTCCCTAAAAAACATGCGAAAGATAAGGATCTTTCAGAAAGATACCTATGTGTCGGTCGATTACGCGAACCATGAAATGGCCGTCTTCCGAAAGGACGGAAAGGGAAATGCCCTTCCCATCCCTGGTGTGTCTTTTGAACCCAAGAACTTTGAGAAGGCTGATTCCCTGAAATCCGAGTTGGAGGCATTTGTTCACTCCGTGAGGACCCGCGAGGTTCCGGTCGTGTCGGGGAGGGACGGGCGGAATGCCCTGGGGGTTGCCCTGAGTATCATAGACCAGATTCAAGAAACGACCGAAGACTTCCTCAGAAGGGGTATCTCACTATAGGATTTACTGCATGGCACCATGGTTGGAATATACCATTGGTGCGTTTTCGAAATCCTCGTGAAACCGAATTTTGACTCGTTGGCGTTTCTATGATTTGTCGAAGGATCAGCCTATCAATCGGGCGTCTGGAAATAGAAATCGCAGGGTCATGATCATCGCCGGGGAAGCTTCCGGCGACCTCCACGGGGCCCACTTAGTGGACGCCATGCGGAGGCTCGACCCGGATCTCGATTTCTTCGGTATAGGTGGTGATGCCCTTCGACGCGCTGGCGTTCAGGTACGGGTTGACAATTCCGATATAGCGGTTGTTGGTGCTGCTGAGGTCTTGTCAAAGATTAGACCTCTTCTCAGGGCCTTCAGGCTGGCCAAGCAAGACCTCAAAGAGATTCGTCCCGCCCTGCTCATCTTGATCGACTTTCCAGACTTTAATCTGCTTGTCGCAGCTGTAGCCAAGAAACTGGGCATCCCCGTGATGTACTACATAAGTCCTCAGATATGGGCCTGGCGAGCCGGTCGTGTGAAGAAGATCAAGAAACTGGTTGATCACATGGTCGTGATTTTCCCATTTGAGGTAGACTTCTACAAGAAGTGGGATGTTCCGGTTACGTTTGTGGGACATCCTTTGTTGGACAGCACGCCGCCCGCGGGAACAGTGAAAATCTCTGAGGACCTGAGGGGCAATGGCGTTCTTGTGGGCCTTCTGGCGGGGAGTCGCACTCAAGAAGTCACACGGATGCTTCCCACAATGGTAGAGGTGGCGGAGATTCTGTCGCAGCGGCTCGAAGGGATCCGTTTTGCAATACCGGTGGCCTCTTCGGTAGGAAGGGATATTGTGGAGGGTATCGTCGAGGGGGGAAAGGCAGACATCCTGGTCGTGTCCAACAGGCTCCGAGATGTCCTTGATCAGGCCACATTAGTCATAACAGCATCCGGAACAGTGACTTTGGAGGCGGCAATAGCTGGTACGCCGATGATTATTGTGTACAGAATGTCACCTCTAAGTTACTGGTTTGCGAAGCGCCTGATTCACGTTACGCATATCGGTTTGGTCAACCTGGTTGGCGAGAAGTCGATCGTGCCCGAGTTGATTCAGCACGACGCGTCAGCCGAAAACATATCTGACCAGGCTCTGGCAATGATACAGGATGAGCACGGACTTGCCCAGGTGCGAGTCGAGCTCCGTCGGGTGGCAGAAAAGTTGGGGTTGCCCGGGGCCTCGAAACGGGCTGCTGAGGTTGCTATGGGAATATTATCATAGAAGCCTTTTGCACGGGTTGCTGTCCAGACACGTATGCAGCCGGTTTGGAAACGCTGAGAGACCAATGGCAACTGTACTACAAGGCGATTAATGAAGGCGTCACTAAAAAAGAAGATGCTGGATTTCCAGTGGCCATTGTTCGGTTTGTTTGGCAAGTTTGTCATCGATCTCATATTCAGTACGGTGCGGATTGAATCCATTGATCTTGAGAAGGCTCGACAGGAGATGGAGTCAGGGAGGTGTGTTTTTGCCTTCTGGCATTCGAGGATGCTGATGGTCAGCTATGCCTACGAGGGACAAGGTGCGGCAATTCTTGTGAGCAGATCCAATGATGGGGAGATGATGGCGCAGGTACTGGAGCGCCAAGGCCACAACCCAGTCCGCGGGTCCACCTCTCGCTCCGGTGTTCGGGCTCTTTCCCGGATGATCAAAGCTGTCAAAGAGAAGAATTGTCCCGCGGCAATCGTTCCTGACGGCCCCAGAGGCCCGCGGTTCAAGGTCCAGCCCGGTATTATCGCGCTAGCTCAAAAGACCGGGTATCCCATCGTTCCGATCAGCTGCAGTGCAAGAAGGATGAAAGTATTTCCCAGCTGGGATCGGTTCATTTTGCCTTATCCGTTCAACGAGGGCCGCGTTATCTACGGGGCACCAATTTCAGTGCCGTCTGAACTCGATTCGCGGTCAAGAGAGCTTTATCGTGTGAAACTCGAAAATGAACTCAATCGAATTACAAAAGCTGTGGATGGCTACTATGGTCACAACATAAACTAGAAGCTGTATCTCAAAAACACATTTAAGGCTTGGTAGTCCAGTCGGCAAGCCTCAAAGAGCGGGAGTAATGGAGTGATGGAGTAATGGAGTACTGGAAAAGAACGAAAGAACAACTGCTTTTTTCGTAACCAACACTCCAATACTCCAGTTCAGCCGTCGTAATGACTCAACGCGGAGATGGTGGTTCCCCAGAAGGATGGTCAGGGTAATGACTGTGAAGGAAAAGAGCGAAACAGACGTGATAGAGATATCCCGGCGGATTCTGAGGCTGGTGGGAGAAGAGTGGCTGCGTTTGCTCATCGCCATGTTGTGCATGATCGCAGTTGCTGTGCTGACTGCTGCAACAGCGTTTGTCATAAAGCCTGTGCTCGACGAAATCTTTTTCAAGAAAGACATGGAGATGTTGAAGCTCCTCCCCTGGGGGATTCTCTTTCTCTACTTGTCGAGAGGGGTGTGCTATTTTGGCCAAGGTTATCTCATGAATCATGTTGGCCAAGGCATTATCAGACGGTTGCGTAACGACCTGTACAGCCACATGCAAAAGCTGTCCCTGTCCTTTTTCCAAAGACATGATACCGGGACGCTCATGGCACGGATTATCAGCGACATCGAAAGGGTCAAGGGGATGGTATCTGAGGCGGTCACAGGAGTGCTGAAAGACTGCTTCACAATCATAGGCTTGCTTTTCGTGATTTTCTATCGAGACTGGAAGCTGGCCCTGATTGCAGTTGCAGTTTTGCCCGTGGCGGTGGTCCCGATTGTGAATTTTGGCAGGCGAATACGTAAGTTCAGCAGCGGGTGTCAGGAAGCAATGGCCGACATGAGCTCCCTCCTACACGAGACTTTCACAGGCAACAGAATCGTAAAAGCCTTTGGGATGGAGTCGTACGAAAACAGACGTTTCTTTAGAAGAACCACCCGGTTGTTCGAATACGAAATGAAGGCGGCATTGGTCAAATCGTTGTCCTCACCCGTGATGGAGCTGTTAGGCGGCATTGGAATCACGCTTATCATTTGGTACGGCGGATACCAGGTGATCGCCGGGACCTCAACACCGGGGACCTTCTTTTCATTTATGGCTGCCCTCATCATGCTGTATGATCCGATCAAGAAAATCAGTAGATTGAACAATATCATCCAGGAAGGGTTGGCTGCAGCAGTTCGAGTCTATGATATCCTGGATACCAAGTCAGACGTTGTCGAGCGTGAGGGTGCTCTTGACCTGAAGCCGGGGCTTCACTCGGTCGTATTTCGCCGTATTTCTTTCAAGTATCAGGAGCAGATGGTCATAAAAGAGGTTGAGCTTGATATCAAGGGCGGCGAAATCGTTGCCTTGGTGGGCATGAGTGGTGGTGGCAAGACAACGCTGGCAAACCTGATTCCCAGATTCTACGATGTCACCGATGGGGCAGTCCTTGTGGACGGACAAGATGTCCGAGATGTGACAATCAAATCAGTTCGTAATCAGATCGGAATCGTTACGCAGGACCCCATCCTTTTCAACGATACGATTCGCAACAATATTGCCTACGGGAATCTCGAAGCCTCAAAACTGGATATCGTTGCAGCTGCCAAGGCCGCACACGCCTATGATTTCGTCCAGGCCTTTCCTGACAAGTTTGAGACTGTCGTGGGAGAGCGGGGCGTTCGATTGTCGGGAGGCGAAAGGCAGCGCATATGCATTGCTCGGGCGCTTTTGAAAAATGCTCCTATCCTGATTCTAGATGAGGCAACCTCCTCCTTGGACAGCGAGTCAGAGTTGGCGGTTCAGGAGGCCCTTGACAACCTGATGAAAGGTCGGACGACCTTGGTGATTGCTCATAGACTTTCGACTATTCGGAATGCTGACAGAATCGTCGTAGTTGTGAATGGCAGGATCGTTGAGGAGGGCAGACACGAAGACCTTCTTGCCCTGAACGGCGAGTATCACAAGTTGTACACGATGCAGTTTGAGGATAAGGGCCTTACAGAGCCCCTCTCCTGACGTAACGCAGATGTCAAGTTCACGCCAATGCCTCTCAAGATCCTAGACAAACCGGGCTGCTGGGTCTTACCGTTTTTGATGTTTCTGTATGCGGTTCGCCTCTTCTATGCTTCCTACCTGCAGTTGCTTCCTGACGAAGCCTACTATTGGTACTGGTCGACAAACCTGGATTGGAGCTATTTTGATCACCCCCCGATGACGGCCTACATAATGGCCATTTTTACAGCGCTCGGAACAGACAGCGAATTCTTTGTACGTCTCGGCGGCTTTTTTTGTTCTATCGTTTGCCTTGTCCTGGTGTATCTCACAGGAAAAAAGCTCGTTCCTGAAAATGCTCGGTTTCCATGGGAAGTTCTGGCGATAGCCAATATCACCCTCCTTTTTTCGACAGGCTCCATCATCCAGACACCAGACACACCAATGCTCCTTTTTTGGACAGCGGCCCTTTATTTTGGTGTTCAGATTATCACAGAAAAAAAAGCTTTCTGGTGGTATCTGTGGGGAGTGGCCCTGGGATTGGGTCTCTTGAGCAAGTACACCGCCGTTCTGTTGGTTCCCTGCCAATTCGCCTATCTTCTCATTTCGCCGTCCGAGCGTCATTGGCTGGCTCGCAAAGAACCCTACTTGGCCTTGTTGATCGGAGCCATTATCTTCTCCCCGGTCATTTTTTGGAATTGGCAACATGAATGGGTATCATTTGTCTATCAGTCTAAGCACGGGTTTTCTCCAGACCGTCAACGTGTGGGCGCCAAACTCCTGGAATACATCGGCGGGCAGGCCCTAATCATCACGCCGGGAATCTTCGCGGCTTTCATATTTTACAGTATAAAGGGTTTTTCCCTGGCTGTTAGGGAACGGATTCCCGGGTATATGTACCTGATACTGTTCTCTTGGCCTGTCTTGTTGTTCTTTGCTGCTTCCACCGTAGTAGGCGACCGGGCTGAGGCAAATTGGCCAGCGCCGGCCTATGTTGCAGGCTTGCTGCTGATGTGGGCTGTCTATTGCCGGACTTCGGAAAACCGGAAAAAGTCATCGAGACGTCTGGTCTATGCTGCACTGGGGTTGGGTGTTGCAATAAACGCCGTGGTGTATGTACATCTTATTAGGCCGGTTATTCCTCTGCCACCTAACAGAGACGTAACGAATCAAGTTCACGGATGGCGGGACTTAGGTGAACAAATCGATTCTCTGGTCGAAAAACACCCTCACGGAGACGGCTATTTCCTTGCAGCAGAACGGGGGACGGCTCTGGCTGAAGCCGTGTTTTACAGCAAGAAGATAGACATCGGTATCAACTTCAACCACCCGGAACGTTACATTTTCCTTGGGGATACGAGTTACCTCATGGGCAAAAATGCCCTGATCCTCGTGCCGACCATGGATGAGTGGATGCTCGGGAAATATGAACCTCATTTCGAGAGTCTCACACTTGCGGGGAGGCATCAGCCTCGATATCGCGGTGAGATCATCAAGGAATTCAGCTTCTATATCGTTCTGGGACAAGGATATCGGGGAGGGTGGTCTTAGAACCTATCTCAAAAGCAAGGTTAGGGTTCAGGGCAAGGCGCGAAGCGGTGAAAAAGCGGAGCATACACGGTAGTATGTGAGCACTTTGAACCGCTTTGCAACGCAGCCATGGGCACTTAGATTGTTTTTGAGGTTGGTTCTAGTTTGACAGGGGAAGGAATTCTTTCTTAAAGGTTGCTGGTATGTGGCAATTCATAAAAAGCTTCGACATACAGCTCTTCTACTTAATAAACAAATCAGGTCAAAACAGTCTATTTGACTACTTGATGCCGATATTATCCAACATCAAGTATTTCTATATTCCGCTGGCGGCTGCCTGGCTGTTTCTCATTACGCGAAAAGGTTTCAGGGCTCGCTCGCTGGCAGTCGGGATAGTCTTGCTTATTGCCTTTTCGGAGTACGTGAGTTCCGATGTCCTTAAGCCTTTCTTTGACCGTCCCAGGCCGTACGATACGTTGTCACACGTCCGTCTTCACGGTTACCAGGGGGATTGGATTGTCACTCCAGAACTCGAAGAACCTGTCTTTGGCAGATCCCGATCACTTCCTTCTTCTCACGCCACCAACATGTTCGCAGCCGCCTTGCTGCTAACCTACTATTATCGGCGGTGGTGGGCCCTTTTCTACATGGTAGCTTTCTTGGTTGCTTATTCCAGGGTGTATCTGGGCGTTCATTACCCCACAGATGTTATTTTTGGGGCGGCTGTAGGAACACTTTGCGGAATTCTATCAGTGTTGCTAATCAAGGCTGCAGGTCGATTTATTGAGAAGAAGAAAGTATCGTCTGCAAACGGGACAGTTGACTCTGATTCGAGGCGAGATAAGACTTGATCTGGAAGAAAAACTGCCACCTTTGCAGCTACCCAGGATTCGGCGGCTCCCAGTTGGCAATTTTTTCGTGGAGCTTTGCGTACTTGTAGAATGTTCCTTCAAAATTACCTAGCGCTATCACAAAACCGGCCCAACCATCCAGAAATCCTCTTTTTACGAAGAAATGCTGAACAAACGCCCACAGGCCGTGGAACAACGCTGTGGTCATACCGGAGGGTTTCCCTTCAGCTTCTAGCTTAGCTGCCCCGAGAGACGAATAGCGGTTTGCTTTGTGAAGGATCTCCTCAAGATTCCTAAACGGCACCTGCCAAATCGGGTTCTTGAGATAACCGGGCGGTGTTGATGTTTGCAGCTCAAAACCTTCATGAACCGGATCAAGCTTGTACTTAAGCGTTCCGTTGCGAAAGAGTTGCGGTTGACGATAATCCGGATAGTATCCAGAATGTTTAATCCACCTTCCCATGAAGAAGTTCTTTCTGGGAATGTAATATACATCAGACGAGTTATCCGATTGGATAATGTTCAGAACTTCATCGCGAACCTCATCGGTGCAGCGTTCGTCGGCATCTAAACTGAAAACCCAGTCATAGGCACAGGCAGCAATAGCCTGATTTCTCAGGTCACCAAAACCGATAAATGGAACCTGTATAATCCTCGCCCCCATGGACTGAGCGATTTCGGTAGTTCCGTCTGTGCTGTGAGAATCCACAACAAGCACTTCATCAGCCCAGCTAATGCTTTCAATTGCAGCTCGGATCTTAGCTGCTTCATTATATGCAATAATGTATGCTGATATTTTGCTCATGGCTTACGCACCCAATTTGGTCTGTTTCCCGCGACAAAGGAGTTCTTATCCCACGTGTGTCATGGTTTCGCCTCAACATGCATATTACCGGCACTGACGAATTTTGGAAATGCCTGCTGAAGACCGACAGCGACTGCCAGAAGAAACAATGTTCCGACATCGAGAATCGTGGTGTTAAACAACCCACTGACAAATACGACTATAGCTGCTGACAAAACAAAAAAGCCAACTGGCGTTTCCCTTTGTTCCCAGGCATTTCTTATGATTTCCACAAAAAGCCACAAATAGGCAATAATGCCGACGATCCCATAACTGACCGCCATGTGCAGTAAATTGTTGTGTGGATGGGCCATATCAGGATCGCCCGGTTTTCCTCTCTGTTTCATGGCTGTCTGGTAGCCGCCTGTCCCCACGCCGAGAAATGGATTTTCCAGAAAGATGGGAATGGCACCATACCACATGAAGAACCTGTCCTGGTGCTTAGTGTATTCCTTCCCCCAGGCACCGTCCCCCTCTGCATGCACGTGGTGCTCCAGTTGATCTATTGAAAGACGGACGCGTTCTCTGACAATCGGAGAAAGAGACATCAACGACAATAGGCAGACGCAGGCCAGCAAAATCTTTAGGAAGCCAATTTTTCTGAAAAGATTGTGGACAATCAACGGGGAGAGGAGCACGAAAGTAACATATCCTGCTCTCCCTTGCATTATGATCAAGTGAAAGAAGTAAAGAAGTATTAAAAGAGACAGGAGAACCTTTATCTTCTTTTCGGCGGCTTTCCCAAAATAGTAAGAGGCTGAAAGTATCCCCACGATCAGAAAAACTGACAATACGCCGTAGCCTTCTCCGAACCCGCGATACTCATAACCTCGCGTGAGGGGTACAAAACCGGCAAACTGGTATATTGCCACAACCGCGTTAAGTGCCAGCCCCGCCAAAAATGCCTGGATAAGCCTTTCAGGGGGAAAAACCGCAAAAGAGATGGAGGCGACAGTAATAGTGTAGAGCCAGTAGTGACTTTTTCCCGCATAGTCAATGCCGACCCCTGACAGGTTCGGCGTATACAGGAGACCCACCCACGGCAACACCATGAACACAAGAACCGGCCAGAACCAGGAATTTCTTGCAATGAACCTAAGCCCTTTGATCTTCCCTGCAAAGAGCCAGACATAAAGACTCAGAATCCCGAAAATGGTCACGAGTGTCGTGCCCAGAGACATAAAGAAGAAGACAAGCACAAAGACAAAGTACAGAAGGGTGTCCCCCTTCATCTTCTTAAAGGCTTGCCAGTCCTTTGGAACAGACATATTCATCTGACTCAATGGCCTTTCTCAGCAGTTCATCATTGACTGCAAGACGGTTCTTATCATTTTCATCATGCCAGAGATGAAAGCAAATCGCCATGAAAGGATGTTCTTTTCGTCTCAAGCCATATTGGTAGAATCGAACAGCGAGTTCGGAATCCTCGCGTCCCCATCCCACAAAATCCTCGTTGAACCCGTTGACCGCAAATATGTCTTCTCTGAAGAAACCCATGTTGCAGCTGCGTATGCCGCTCAACTTGGTTGTAGAATAGGCTGGGAAAATGGGCACCCTGATTATATGGTGGCCATTTCCAATATTCCCGCCAAAAAACGACTTCAGCAATTTCCAAGGGCAATTGGCGTCTTCATGTGTGAATGTTTCGGACAGCTTTTGACTGACCAGAATCCTTTTGCCTTGAAAGAAAAAGCCTTTCTCAAGCAGGATGAGATGATCTTCAATAAAGTGTTCTGAAGGAATACAGTCTCCGTCAAGCAGGATGATATAATCTCCGCTTGATTTCCTTAGTGCTTGATTTCTGATCCTTGCCGCCCGGAACCCCAGATCATCCTGCCATTCGTGGATGAGTGGACAAGGGAATTGAGGTACAAATTCACGAACGGTTTGACCTGTTTCCTGACCTGACCCGTCATCAGCCACTATCACTTCGTTGGCCGGCCTCGTTTGGTTCTGCAATCCTTGCAGCACCCTCGCCAATGTGTTTGGCCGATTGAAAGTTGTTATGATTACAGAAATGTCCATGTATCATATTCCGTGTCGAGCTATATCTTTGGCCATGGTTTGTACGGTCGTGTCTTCCAGCGCTGGTGGACCCAGAACCACTGATCTGGATAACGACGTGCAAATGCTTCTATAACCCCATTGTATTGTTGTGTGTTGGCTTCTATGTCCTTTGTCTTGTCCCCTGTCTTCACGAGGGGCACTTCCTGGCCGATTTCCACCCTGAAGCCAGCCCCCTCACGCACAAGAAAGATGGGAACTACCGGCGCTTCAGTCCTGAGAGCCAAAAGTGCCAGTCCCTTATTCGTGCAAGCCAGCCGGCCAAAGAATTCAACAAAGACGCCCTCGTACCAGTCAACGTTCTGATCCATCAAGAAGCCAACGGCTTCTCCTTGCTTCAGAACTGTCAGGATTGTTCGCATCGAACGATTCTTGGGGATGAGCTTTCCTCCAAATCGCGTCCTTAGATTGACGAAAAATGTTTCCATCGGCTGAAAATCAAGCGGCCGATAGATGATATTGACAGGATAACCGGTCATGCCTGAGAAGACTGTCATAAGCTCCCAGTTCCCGAAATGGGCAGTAAGGAGCAGCACCCCCTTATTCTTCTTGAGTGCATTGGTGAAATGGGATAATCCATCGATACGAAAGTGCTTGTGAAAATCCCTTCTATCCAGTCTCCAGAACCAGGCTATTTCAAAAACGATTTGTCCAAGATTCCCAAAAATCTTTTTGGCAAGGATTCGAATCTCGCTGGGGGATTTCTCATTACTATACGCAAGAGTTAGATTATTCAGCGCTATCTCCCGGTGCTTCTTATTTGCCAGAAACGAACCGCGTCCCAAGAATCTGCCCACCGATATACCCAACTTTCTGGGTATAAGGCCTAAGCATTTGAAACATGCTGAGACAGCTTTGTGAGTTATTTTTTGCGAACCAGACATGTCAAAAACATATGTAAAACAGGGAGAAATCTATCATGGTGGTATTGATCGCCAAACCTTCTTTCACACCGTCCCGTGTTATGTCTTAGGCAACACGGACATCCATACCTCTTCCATTCGGTTCATCATAATATCTTGCGTAAAAAACCTCAACACACGTTGGCGGGCATGTTGACCCATGGTCAAACGTCTCTCCGGGGAATCATGAAGGTCGCCAAGGTGTTTGATAACGGCGGCAATATCGTGCGGCCTTACTAGTAGGCCGGATTTCCCATCTTCTATCGCTTCAATATTGCCCTGTGTGCGTGTCACGACCACCGGTTTTTCCATGGCCATGGCTTCCAAGACAGCGTTACTGAATGGTTCCGTCTCGGGTAGCAGCACAAAGACATCCAAGGCTTCCAGTATATCGGCCATTTCTCCATGAGGAAGCCTGTCGCGCAAGATTACCCGGTTTTGAAGGTGAGGAAAATCGTGAATCAAGGGATCCAGGCTCAGGGGAACACCCCCTCCTGCAAACAAATAATGCACATCCGGGTGGGTAGATGCCAACTGGCTGCCGGCTTTCAACAAATCCTCTTGTCCTTTCCCGGGACGGCTAAGGCAACCTATGACGAACTTGTCTAAGGGGAGCCCCAACGCTTTGCGTACTTGTTCTCTCGGGGAAGTTGATTCCGGCGAAAACAGACTTGTGTCAACGCCCAGATAGACCACAGTGATCCGGTCTGTTGGGATCCCCTGACTGACGAGAAGATCTTCAATCCCTTTGGAAACAGCGATGATAACATCAGCCCTTCTCAGCACAGGTATGGAAAGCGGATTCAACGCGCTGGGGGTAGAACGGTTGACCACGACACGAGCCCCAGACAGTTTTCCGGCCAGGATCGTCATCCAATAGTCGTTGCCGGAAAATGGCATCACCAAGTCAATGCGATTTCCCCTCAGATACGCGGCCAGTTTTCTCGCGCCAACTACGTCCAGCGAGCCGTGAATGTGTAGCGAAATCCGGGCAACGTTGTATTCTTTGAGAAGACTGTCAAGCTGTGATTCACGAGGACATCCGAAATAGACCGAATGACCCCGTTCCATGGTGAGTTTGGCCAATCGCGCCGCCCGTAGTTCCATTCCGCCCATGGCTCGGGTGGAGAACACAAACATGATTCTCAATGATGACTTGTTCATTATGATCGTCTTTTTGAGCGGACGTTTCTTTCACAAACGCCAAGAACGGGATTTCATCATGCGCGTGGTCTCTCGGGTCTTTCTCTGAATAACATAAGACTGGCTCCCCATATGCCTACAGCCATTCCCATAGTGACGTCTGAGGGGTGATGTTCATATACTAGTACCCTCAGCAGCGCCATCAAAAGAGCATAGAGAAGTGGGGCAAAGCGGTATTTCGAATCTCTCAACAAATAGAACAGAAAAACCCCGGATACAAAGGCGTCTGCCGCGTGTCCTGAAGGAAACGAGTTATGCCGATCATGGAGAGAGAAAAAACTGAAGTCGAAACCTACCGGCGGCCTTGCGCGTCCAAAGATGATCTTCATGACCCTCACTGCCGCAAAGCCAAAAATGACTTCTGCCTTGACCCACGCGATGCACAGGTTCTTCAAGTCCTCCCTTTTTTGAACCAGGGCATGAACCAACAGACCTGCAAAGATAAGATAAAAAATGTACAAGCCCCGGTTTGAGATAAACAAAAGCGTGCGATTAGGAGGCTCTGGGACTAGTCTTTTGACAAGTATCCATATATGCCCATCAAAAAAAAGCATTACAAAGGCAGCAAGAGAAAAAAAAGCAGCAAGAACAAACAGATTCTTTTTTAACGCCACTTCCTTCTTGAGTGGATCAGCGTGATTCATAGTCAGCTTCCATAACGGTTCTGTGCCGGTCAACAGCCTCCAGAAGTAGAAGTGTCATTGGCCCTTTATTCTCGCAGAACCCCTCAAATTCTTGCTTCACTTGAAACCGCGCCCTGAGTTCTTGAGGCATCTCTTCGTAGTATTTCTTGCGCGCAATAACGAGCACCGGACCAGGCAAATCAAGAGCTTCAGTCAAGCCACGGTCGCCCACCTCAGGAATGTGTTTGGCGGAATAGAACAGCATGCCTGGCTCCCGGTAACGATGGGCGAATAGCCTTGGTTTCCTGCCTTGCCCCGTCTGTTTTTCCGCCCAAAGGGCAGCGCCCCCGGCGGCCTGGTGTACCACCCGAAAACCATCCAGGTGAGGGACCATGACGTGTGCGGCCAGGAGTATGAATAGCAGCATACTTATCACCAAATGAGGCTGTGTCAACCGATACCGGCTGGGCCGGCGCATGGCAATGGTCCAACCGAGCCATAAGGGCAGGAGGGTTAATGGCAGCCTCCATCCTGCGAGGTCCGGCAGCAGGACCCAAGCAACCAGGCCTGTGCCTAACAGGATGGTTCCCAATCCGAAAAGCCCGTACCGTACGAAACCTGGCGGGTTCCTGTCATCCTGTGCGCTACGAGCCAATCCCTGTGCGGTGATTAGGGCCAAAGCAGGGAAGACGGGAAGGATGTAATGAGGAAGTTTCGTGCCCAGCATGGAGAAGAAGATAAATGGAATCACGGCCCAACTCAAAAGAAACCCTTTTTCTTCCCAGCTGCGTTTCCATAGAGATTTAAGAGCTGTCGGCAGGAATAGACTCCACGGCACGAATGCCAAGAGGAGTACAGGGAAGTAGTACCAGATTGGGCCGCCGTGCCCCAATGTGGGTTTGAACACTTTGTCGAGATTTTCTCTGAGGATGAACTCATACAGAAAGCCCCACCCGGTTTTCCAGGTGATGACTACATACCAGAGCGATGCAACAAACAAGAACACACTCAAACCGGCTACAGGATGGAGCTTTGGCAACTGTCGGAACCTGCGAGTTGCGAGCAATGTGAAGAAACCTGCCGAACCAACAAGCAACAGGCCAAGAGGACCTTTCACGAGAACGGCAAGGCCCGTGGTGACCCCGCAAAAAAGAATCCACAAAAGAGAGCCGGGCGGGTTTCGAAGAGCTTCCCAGAAACCCCAGAGTGCACACGTGACAAAGAGGGTCAGATGGGCGTCCATCAAGGCTGATCGGCAGACTATAGGAAAGAAGGGGCTGGAAAGGAGGATCAAGCCGGCCAGGAATCCGGTTTGCGGGTCGAACATCCGACGTCCAAGCACAAAAACAACCAGCACGCAAGCCAGACCGCTCACAGCTGAGAAGAATCGCATTCCGAGTTCGTTCATGCCAAAGAGGCGGCTTCCCAGAATCATGGCCCAATAAGACAGGGGGGGCTTGTGGGCCAACAATTCGCCATCGTACCTGGGGACGACCCAATCGCCGGTCTGGATCATCTCCCGAGCCACTTGAGCATACGTGGTCTCATCTTGATCCCACAGTTTTCCGTTCCCAAGGCCCGAGAAAAAGAAAACGATTCCGAGAAGAAACAACGCTGCCAACTGGTGCTTCCACTGGCCGAGCCCTAGTTCCTCGAATTTCGCCAAAGGATTGATTCGGGAGATGAGTGATTGTACTGACAATTGATAAGAACTCGCTTATTGGTGGGCCGAGTACAGGGTTTAAGTCATTGATAAGAATTTAATTTTCGGGAATTCGAGTATAGGAAAAGCCCCCTTTTGTGTCAAGGGAAAAAGCTTGGCATACTTTGTGGTTTCAGGTCAGTTTTGTCGAATACAGTATCCCTTCACAAAGATGATACCGCAGCCCCCACCACTCGCCCCGGGCGGGTCATCACACGAGCCCATTCGTGTCCGGAACCCTCTTATCATGTTGCCGTGGAGAATGATCTACTCACAGGGATCAGCCACACAAGCAGGTCTCCGGTGTGGGAGCGTTGGAAACTCCTTGTTGACTTGACTGTCAAAAATCAATAGAATGTTCTGTTGGGTTGGAAGGGAGTCAACCCATTGAAGTTATAAGGCTTTCGCTCAATAAACGTTGGGTGAGAGATGATAGTGCTAACCTTAGATGGTAGACATTGAATCGACGGCAATAAAGACACATGAAGCTGAACAGTATTATTAGCAGATACGTTTTCAAGGAGATGATTCCTCCGTTTATTGTCAGCGTCCTCGTGCTGACCTTCATTTTCTTGATGACCAAAATACTCGACATAACCAACTTGATCGTCAACCAGCGTGTAGACATCATATCTGTCGTTTTACTCTTGATCTATTCCATGCCTTACTTTCTCATCTTCGTTATGCCAATGTCGATCATGTTGTCAGTATTGCTAACGTTTCTGCAACTCTCCAGTGACAACGAAATTGTTGCCCTCAAGGCGGGAGGATACAGCACTTACGAGCTCTTGCCCCCCGTATTCTTATTTTGTCTCATGGGGGTTTTGGTGACATCTTTCATGTCCATACACGGGCTGCCGTGGGGCCGCGTTTCATTTAAGTCGTTGGCCTTTGAGGTTGCCAAGTCAAACATTGATCTGGCACTGAAAGAGAGAACATTCAACGATAGTTTTAAGGGTGTCACACTTTTTGTGAGCAAAGTGGACATGAGAGACCGGGCCTTGATCGATGTTTTTCTTCAAGACGCCAGGAGATCGGACACGGTGAGCACGGTAGTGGCTCCCAAAGGTCATTACTATAGTAATCCGGAGAAGTTGACCTTTCAGTTGAGACTGTACAACGGGGTCATTAATCAGGTAAACCTTGACGACAAGTCCTGGCATTCTATTGACTTCGAAACCTACGATTTTAACCTTGATCTTGCGCAAGCTATGTCTTCGATGGAGGACCGTCCGAAAGACGAAGAAGAGATGAGTTTGACTGAGTTGCGCCAGGCCTTGCTAAAAGCCTTAGTAAAGGATGACCAATACTACTTGACCCTAATGGAGTATCATAAAAAGTTTGCTCTTCCGTTTTCATGTTTTGTGCTTGGACTCATCGCGGTTCCATTGGGGATACAGTCGAAAGACGCGAAGCGATCGTTTGGCATCATACTTGGTCTGCTCGTTTTCCTGGTTTATTTTGTGATTTTGTCTGCGGGTTGGGTGTTTGGCGAGGCAGGGATCTATCCCCCCATTGTCGGCATGTGGATGCCTAATATAGTCGTTGGTGCGCTAGCCGTGTATCTGATGTTTATGACGGCAAATGAGCGTCCAATAAAGCTGGTCCAGATGGTACTTAGTGTAGTTAAGTGGAGTAAGCGGTTAGTCAGGAAAACAGGATCCTCTCCCGATTAGTTGTAGTTAATTAAGGCCAAATAAAAGGGTTGTCTCCAATTGAACAGGCGTTATTCCAGAGGAGTCAAGGGGTCCAGGATTGCGGCTTTCGCCTTAAGAAGATGCAAGGGTTCGAGTGACACGAAGTGAAGCATCAGCGCTCAATGCTAA
>JAFDFO010000275.1 GCA_019309815.1 Deltaproteobacteria bacterium | reverse complement strand
TCTTCCTCTCAGCAGCGCAAAGCATATTAGCATCTATTGAACGGAATTGGAACAGTTAAATGGAAGAGTTACAGGACAATACGCATAGGACACACCCTGTTTCCAGACGACCGTGTGGGCCAGAATTGGAAGTTCCCCAAATCCACCGCCAAAAAAACGAAGGGCCAACAATAATCAATACCATTGCAACGGGTTATCTCAGAGCAGGACCGTCGAAATCTGTCACCTTGCCGAGTTAGTTGCTAGGCTATTCTTTCCTTCGTTTTTTTGTCCCTTCGGGTCTGCCGATTTCACCGGATCTCCTTTGTTGGTGGGCACTTGAAGTACCTTAGTACGTCGGCGCACCCACCGCTGCGAATCTCCGGCAAACTTGACAGACGGTGGATCAGGGGGTCCAAGCCACATTGACTTTCACTGAGGCCTAGCTTATAAGCCATCTGAAAAATCCCAATCAGGCTTCAGGGCCGAAACGGCAGACTAATTCCGGAGTGTTGGAGCAGCCAACTTCGCCATAGTAGCCAACGGCTACGACGGCTGAACTGGAGTATTGGAGTGTTGGTCATAAAAAAGCAGTTGTTATTTCGTTCTTTTCCAGTACTCCATTACTCCATCACTCCATTACCCCCGCTCTTTGAGGCTTGCCGACTGGACTACCAAGCCTTAAATGTGTTTTTGAGATAGCTTCTAGTATGCCGCGACGATAACGGGTGTGAGATCGGATGTCGCAACAGATTGAAGCAAGTGATGTGTGAGAGAACAGCGGGCCCGGAGGCATCTTGCCACTCTTTGGTTGATTCACAAGACGCAGAAGGGACAGGGGTTGCAATGATGACTGCTATTGAGGAACAAGATCTTCACAACTACTTTGAGCTCTTTGAACAGTACCAGCAAACCGAAGATCCGGTGCTGGCGAGCGAATTGGACAAAAGGCTCTCCCAACATAAAGACCGGTTTCATGAGAATCCAGAAGCTGTTCTGAAACTACTGTCAGAAAAAAGGGACAGTTTCATGGATCGGTTTGAGACCTCATACAACGATTTGCTCTTTGACATCCAGCTGCATGCCCAGAGCATGGAAGACATAAGGCGCACCCACACCTATGATGATGAACGCGAGATGTGGGTACCAAAGGGGAAGTAAAAAGGATAGAGGGTGGGGTTTGTTATGAACGATACAAGAGTATTTATTCACGGGCTCCTGGGTCACAGTCAGGGTACAAAAGCAACCTTTCTCCGAGAAAGATACCCTGACATGATTATCGAGGATTTTCGGGGAACCCTGGAAGAGCGCATGGACAAGCTGAACAGCGTCCTGGCTGGGAAGGAGTCCATAGTTATGGTCGGATCCAGTCTTGGGGGATTGATGGCTGCAATGTTTGCATTAGATAATCAGGAGCGGGTCAAGAAGCTCATCCTTTTGGCACCCGCCCTCGCTACTGAGGAATTCATGCCGAATCTGGAAAAAAGGACGGACACGCCTGCAACCATCTATCATGGAAAAGATGACGATGTCGTTCCCCTGGCACCCGTTCAGGACATCGCCCACAGGGTCTTCAATAATCTCACCTTCAACACGGTCGACGATGACCACGTCCTCAGCAAGACCTTCACAGTGATCGATTGGGACACCCTGCTTTAAAGCCGGTTGGCATGTGTGCAGAATGATTAGGCAGAGAATAGACTCATTGCAGGTTTGGCTCTTTGAAAACCTCCGGAGGCACGAAGGGGTCGGTCACTTTGTGTCAACACGTGTTGGAGGTCACAGCAGTTCGCCGTATGACTCTCTTAATCTGAGCTTCAACGTTGGGGACACTCCGGAAAATGTACGCAAGAACCGTGAACGACTTGTTGAAGCGATTGGTATTCCGCTGAACTGCGTGACCACCGCCAAGCAAATTCACGATGCCCATGTCAAGGTCGTGTCAAAAGGATTGAGAGGCAGAGGTTCCGTTGACTACGATGGAGCAATTAATGGCACAGATGCGATGGTGACCAATGTTCCAAACACTTGTCTAGTGATTCTTCTGGCTGACTGTGTGCCCCTTCTTTTCTATGATCCCTTGAAGGAAGTAATTGGGGTGGCCCATGCAGGCTGGAAGGGTACACTTGGATTCATCGCTCAAGCCACCATCAAAACCCTGCTGGAACACTTCGGCTCCTCCACACAAGACATCTTTGTGGGCATTGGACCCTCTGTCGGGCCGTGCTGCTATCAAGTCGGCCAGGAAGTCGTCTCTCAGATCGAGCAGGTCTTCGGGACCAAACAACACTTAGTCATAAATCGTTCTGCAGACGGTAAGGGATATCTTGATCTCTGGGAGGCCAACCTAAAACAGCTTCTTGATGCCGGTATCCCTGAAGAAAACATAGAAACAGCCAGGACATGTACCTGTCATCACCCCAATGTGTTCTTTTCTTACCGACATGAGAAAGGAAAGACAGGGAGGTTCGGCGCAGGCATTTTCATTCGATAGGTTTTCGTGAGCCCCTCGACCCATACCATTCAATCTGCCGACATATCCCTCGAATCATCTTGACATCCCGCGCCCGCATGCCTACGCGAGAAAAAACCCGCCGGACATGCTGCATCCAATAGTCAGGATTCTCATCATTGATGAAATTGATATTTACAAGAGTTTCTTTCAATTGCTCATACATCCCCTCAAGTTCATGGCGGGTAGCCAATCGGGGCGTGAATCCGTGACCATTCTCCCGACTCGCCAGGAGAACCTCGTAGCAGAAGAGGATGACCGCCTGAGCCACATTCAGAGAAGCAAACTCTGCCGTGGGAATCGTGACAAGGGCATGACACAGCCTCAGTTCGGCATTTGTGAGGCCCCAGTTCTCAGGGCCAAAGACAAGGGCGATAAGGTTCTCCCGGGATATGGGAATCAACGACTCGGCCACTTTCCGGGGATCGGAGTCGGTCGGGCGCTGGCTCCCCACACGCGCGGTCGTCCCCACGACGTATTGAAAAGGAGCAAGGGCCGTTTCCAAATCTTCAAATACCTCCATCCCCTCCACAATGTCTGCTGCAAAGTGCGTGGCTGTCTT
>JAFDFO010000083.1 GCA_019309815.1 Deltaproteobacteria bacterium | reverse complement strand
TGCAAGAAACGCTCGTCGCCCACCTCCAACACTTCGGAGCCGACATCCGGAATCATATGCAGTGGAATGACTTTCTCTTTGGCCATCTCAGGACCTCCTCTCCATGATCATCACGCATCCGAACTGGGCTATGGTGGAACCTGTTCCGTGGACCAAGCCGCACCTCAGTTCCCGCCGGATGAGTTCTCTCCGAGCGCTCCAGCATGAGAACATGTTGGAGCCCCCTACAAAGTGTCCGCCATAGGTCAACCCACCGCTCGGATTAACCAGGAGGGGCCCTCCAGGGGTCATGAGACCCTCATTGATGAGGTCATCGGATCTGCCCAGTTCCGTGAAGCCCATCTCAGCCATGGTGATTTGGAGTTGTTTGATGAAGGCATCGTGCAGTTCAATGACCTGAATCTCTTTGACAGGGTTCTTGATACCGGCCATCTTGTAGGCTGCCCGGGCTGAAAGATTGTCGGACATAATACGGTGCATCACTTTGTGTCTAAGGTCTTTACCGGCCACATGGTGTTCGTTACTCGCCCCCATGCCGGTTATCCAAATGGGAGGAACCCCTGCGTTCTTGCATATGGCCTCAGCCTTTTCCTTACTGGCAAAAATAACAGCCCCCGCCCCCTCAGTGTAGATACAAGTCTCGAGGAGCTTAAATGGGTAGACAACATACCGAGAATTCATCGCCATCTCAGCAGTCACCCGTTCACCGTATCGCTGTGCATAGGGATTGTTCTGGACCTGTTCCGACAAGATTTCGGTGATCTTGGCAGACACATCATCCGAAAGATCCTCTGGATGCTCATCCATGTAAGCCAAAACGACTTCTGCATAGCTGTCTGAGGCGGTCCAGCCGAGTTCCCGCTCATAGAATGTGTCCCCCGACCACCCGATTGTCTTGATCACCTCAGGCGTTGACGTCTGAGAGGTGAAATCAAAACAGTCGGTGGCCTTTTCCACACCGAGGCATATCACGATGTCGTACAAACCGCTGGCAACCAAGGAATACCCGGTAAGCATGGCATAGGCTCCGGTGGCGCCGCCGGTTGTCACGCGCAATCCCGGTTTGTTGGCCATACCAATGATCCCCTGAAGGGGGTGTTCCGGAATTGCTGACATCTCAAAAATGTCGTTGTAAATCCCGTAGACCACCGCATCCACATCCTTCACGGGGATGCCCGCGTCTTCAAGGGTTGCCTTGACCGCCATCTGGGAGAGTCCATAATAGGTACGCTCTACCCATCGTCCTTTGCAGGTGGTAATCCCTGCCCCGACCACAGCGACTTCTCTCACCTTTTCTTCCTTTCTTCGTGCGTTACAACCAAGTTAAGACATAAACCATGCCTGACTTTCGGGAATTGAGGCGTTTTGGATGAAAGGATCTTCGACCTATGAACCTAGTGTCAATGGCCACGAGTACTAAAAAGAGAACGCTTGTGCAAGGCATAAAATGGGAGATCTCTGCATATTGACAGACTCTATCTAAAACGTTATTAAACCCTCAGAGCGTGAACAAAATGAAGAGACGTTTGATCATAGCGTAGCCCCGCTGAGGCGGGGGTCCTGGAGAGGTTGCCGAGTGGCTGAAGGCCCCGCTCTCGAAAAGCGGTATCCCGATAAATCGGGATCGTGGGTTCGAATCCCACCCTCTCCGCCAGGACATTCAACAAAGTTGAATGTCACTGTTGGCTGGTGGCTGTTGGCTGGTGGCTGTGGGTTCCGGTCAAGGAGGGACAGCTGACAAGATTCAGATTCAAGAGTTTTAGAGTGTATCAGGATGCTAAGGATTACTGTGTTCTATGTCGGGAGACCGTTCAGAAGCATATAGAGAAACGAGACAAAGGCTTGGCAAATCAGGTAGGAAGGTCTCTTAATTCTATTGTACTTAACATTGCAGAGGGATCGGCCGACAATTCCGACGCAGAGTTTGGCCGGTTCTTGGGCATCTCAATAAGATCTGTTTATGAATCGGTAGCCGGCTTCGATCTGGCAGCCCTCCATGGCTATGTTGATGAGGATTCAAACAGAAGAATCGAAGAGGAGGCCCACAAGCTGGTAAAGCAACTTGCATCGTTCCGTAATAAACTGAAACAATAATGAGAATAGCCAAAAGCTAAGGGCCACAAGCCAATGGTATTGAGCGTTAGCGGAATCTAAGAGAAAGGAACACGGCTAATAGCCATAGGCCACAGGCCAATTGTATTCCGCGTCAGCGGAATCTGGGAGAAAGGAAGAAAGCCAATAGCCATAAGCCACAAGCCAATGGTATTGAGCGTTAGCGAAATCTAGGAGAGATGGCCGAGCTGGCTGAAGGCGCACGACTGGAAATCGTGTGTACTGTTAACAGCGGTACCGAGGGTTCGAATCCCTCTCTCTCCGCCAAGATATTTTGACCTGGAGCGTTGGAGTGATGGAGTGACAAAAACCTGGAATGCTGGAGTATTGGAGTGATGGAATAATGGAAAAAGCAATGTTTACAGCGCACAAAGCGCCGGTTTTCTTTCCAATACTCCAGTACTCCAATGCTCCATTACTCCATCGTTTCCCTACTTCATTACTCCAGGTGTTCTTACTCCAGCAGTCCAGAAATGGAAAATAGGCCATAACAAAGGGAGTCTTTCTACATGTCCTATCTCGTACTGGCAAGAAAATACCGGCCCCAGACCTTTGAAGAGGTCGTTGGCCAGGCTCATATAACGCAAACCCTCAAGAACGCCATCCGGGGGGACAGGGTTGCTCATGCCTTGCTCTTTGCCGGTCCTAGGGGCATCGGAAAAACCTCGGTGGCCCGTATTCTTGCCAAGGCAATGAACTGCAAAGAAGGTCCCATCCCAGTCCCATGCAATGTGTGCACCTCTTGCAAGGAAATTACGGATGGCATTGCGGTCGATGTGTTTGAAATCGATGGTGCCTCCAACCGGGGCATTAACGAGATCCGTGAACTTCGAGAGAACATCAAGTACATGCCTGGCCACAGCCGGTGCAAGATCTATATCATCGATGAAGTCCATATGCTTACGACTGAAGCGTTCAATGCCCTTCTGAAAACCCTGGAGGAACCGCCGGCCCACGTCCTCTTCATGTTTGCCACCACTGAGCCCCGCAAGATTCCCATCACGATCTTATCGCGATGCCAGAGGCACGACTTCAAGCGCATCAGCCTTGAAGACATACTAAATCACTTGAAGAGTATCTGTAAGGAAACCTCTCTTGAAATCAGCGAGGAGAGCCTCCGGCTTCTTGCGAGGGAAGCTGATGGAAGCATGCGTGACGCTTTGAGCCTTCTCGATCAAGTCATGGCCTATTCTGAAGGGACTACTACTGATGATCAGGTTCTCGATATTCTGGGTACAGTAGATCGAAAGGTGATATTTGACCTGTCCTCGGCCCTGCTCGCCCACGACGTGGGAAAGGCATTAGCTCTCCTGGACGCTGTCTATAACCATGGCCACGATTTGAAGCGGCTTACCATGCAGCTGGTGGAGCACTTCCGGCACCTCCTCATTGTCAAGTTGGGTCACGGGAGTGGTCCCCTGGTCGATGTGCCGATACACGAACTGGCATTGATGGAACAGCAGATCGCAGATGTCTCACAGGAATCCCTTAACCAGGTCTTCGCTACTCTTTTTCAGGATGAAGTGGGCATCAGGCTTTCTCCTCAACCCAAAATAGCCCTGGAAATGCTTTTCATTAAGCTTTGCCAGTTGAAGCCAGTCGTATCCTTTGATCAAATCATCAGCAGGCTGGACCATCTCACTCAAGCAATAGGAACCGGTCAAGACATGGCCCGTCCAAAAGAAGTCCGCCAAGCGTCCGAACCCGAAACACCCCCAGCCCCCCAAGAGGCAACTGCGCCTGAGCCAAGACCGGCATCATCCGACAACCTCACACAAACCTGGGAACAACTGCTGGCAGTCATTGGCAAAGAGTGTCCGACTCTTGTCCCCACGGTTGAACAGGCCAGTCTGACAAGGATTGGCAAGGATTTTCTGGAAATCACGGTGACGGGAAACTCCTTTCACACGGCCAGGCTTCGGGATAAGAAAAGTATGGCGTCACTGCATAAAGTATGTGATCAGTTCTTTAAGCGCAGGATGAAGATCAAAATCCTTGAATCCGGGAAAGCGAGCCCCAAAAAGGGCGAATACAAGGAAAGCGATAAAGAAAGATCTTTGAAGAAGGAAGCCCTGGATCATCCTCTTGTGACGGATGCGTTGGATGTGTTCAAGGGGAGGGTGGTCGACGTCAAGATCCTTTAGGAATGGAAGAACTGGAGTAGGAATAGACGGAGTAACAGGGTGAGAACAACCGGATTACTGGAGTATTGGAGTACTGGAGTATTGGAAAGAAAACATGAGTTTTCAGGGGATATCAGCTTTTTTCCCAGTACTCCATTGTTGCATGATGTGGTCTATCAGCTTATATGACGGTTTATAATAACCGGTTTCGAACGGGGAGGGTTCAACATGGTAAAAGGCATGGGCAATATGATGAAGCAAGCACAAAAACTGCAGTCCAAAATCTTCAAGCTTCAGGAGGAGTTGGCTGACAGGACGGTTGAAACGACAGTTGGGGGCGGCATGGTCAAGGCCGTTGCAAATGGGAAGCAGGAATTGCTCTCTATAAAGATAGACCCCGAAGTCGTCGATCCGAATGATGTGCAGATGCTGGAAGACCTGATTGCGGCTGCAGTCAATGATGTGCTCAAGAAATCGCAAGAGATGGTTTCGGAAGAGATGACGAAGTTAACGGGCGGGTTCAATATCCCGGGGATAACATAGCCATGGAGTTCTATCCCCAATCCCTGATCCGCCTAATCAAACATCTATCGAAGCTTCCTGGCATTGGCGAGAAGACTGCGGCACGTCTGGCCCTACACATCCTCCGCTCATCCAATGAAGACGCAAGAGCACTGTCCGAAAGCATTCTTGAAGTCAAAGAGAAGATAAGGTTTTGCTCAACATGTTTCGGCCTTTGTGAGACGGATCCTTGCAAGATCTGCGTCAACAAAGGTCGGGACCATACCATGGTCTGCGTTGTTGAGCACCCCAATGATTTGGTCGCACTCGAGAAGTCGGGTGCATTCAAAGGCGTATATCATGTTCTCCACGGCACCCTCTCCCCGATGAACGGTATCGGTCCGGACGACTTAAAGATAAGGGAACTCATGGAGCGAGTTGTGCAGGATGACATCAAAGAGGTGGCTCTTGCTACCAACACCAATGTGGAAGGAGAAGCCACAGCTTCCTATCTCGCTCAAGTGCTGCAGTCACATCCTGTTCGGGTTACGCGAATAGCCACGGGTGTCCCTGTTGGGGGTGATCTCAAATACCTTGACGAAGTTACACTAAGGCGAGCCATGGAGAGGAGGCAGAGTCTCTGACGTGGTGAGGCTTTCGAAATTCTTTGAGTGCCAGAAGTGCGGTGAGTGCTGCAAGGGGTATGGAGGAGCCTTTGTAAGTGATCATGACCTTACACGCATTTCGCAATACCTGGACATAACTCCCGAACGCTTTCTTTCCGATTACTGCGATTGGTCAGGTGGGCGGCCCTTAATCAAGACTGAAGAATCGGGGTGTTGCATCTTCTGGGATGAGCTCTGCACTATCCACAAGGTCAAGCCGCGCATGTGCAAAATCTGGCCCTTCATCGACAGTATCATAGTCGACACGTCAAACTGGGCTGTGATCAAGTCAATGTGCCCTGGGATTCGTGACAATGGCAATCTGGATGATCTTGTGAAGTGTGTCAGAAGCGTCCTATCCGAATATGACAAGGCTTAGAAACTCCAACTTTGGCCCACATTTCTTAATATATCACTTGTCCGTTGTTTGTTGTCCGTTGTGAGTTGCTATTCCTTCAATCACTCACAAATGAACACTGACGACTCATCATTTACGGGGAAACCCCACATTGATTGGCGTGTTTGATTCAGGGATTGGCGGTCTCACCGTAGTCAAGGCATTGAAGCGTCATCTTCCCGACTATGACATTCTTTACTTCGGGGATACCGCACGCACCCCCTATGGCACGAAAAGCCCGGAAACTGTTATTCAGTATGCTGTTGAGGATGCCGAGTTCCTTCTCGAAAAAGGAGCTCAAATGCTGGTCGTTGCCTGCAATACCGCCTCCAGTACTGCCACCGATACCCTGAAGGAGCGGTTTGATGTGCCCATCCTTGAAGTCATATCACCCGCGGTGAACATGGCAGTTTCAGACTCAAAGAGGACGCGTGTAGGAATTATCGGAACCAGGGCCACAGTGAATAGCCGGGTTTATGAAGACAAGATTAAAGCCATTCGGCCGGAAATGAAGGTGTATAGCCAGCCGTGTCCTCTGCTGGTGCCCCTGGTGGAGGAAGGCTGGCTAAAGAAGGGGGAAACCAGAAAGATTATCAAGAAGTACCTCCACCCACTCAAAGTCAAACAGATAGATGTTCTTATCCTGGGCTGCACGCATTATCCCCTCCTGAAGGATATCATACAGGCCAAAATTGGAAAACGGGTGAAGGTTATTGACTCATCAGAGGCCCTGTCTGTTTCCGTCATAGACTTCCTCCACAACAACTCCGATGTTGAGAGCAGGCTGAAGAAGGACGGGACATGCCAGTTCTATGTGTCGGATATCACCGAACAGTTTGAACAGATTGCAGGAACGATATTGAAGGGAACCGTGAAGTTGGAGCATGTCAGGTTGTGAAAGAAGAAGTGAAATAGAGAAAGTAATTATCACGAAAACACGAAACAAAAAAAGAAGACCCGAAAAGAAGAGAAGGTACGAAAAATGAAAAAAGATACGCAGCTTTCGGTATTCTTGAGAAATGTTCCGGGGGAACTCGGTCGGTTTGCCGACCTCATGGGAGAATCGAATGTCAACATTTTGGCCATGTTCATCCAGAACGCGGCCGACTATATTCAGGAGATGTTTGAAGCCCGCGGAAGGTCCATAAAGCGAACCGCCTCTGCTGCAAGCTACGGATCAGTCATCAAAGAAGCAAAAGAATACTCCCTCATACGGGTCGTTGTGGATCAGCCGGAAAAGGCCCTGGACCTATTGAAGCAGGCCGAATACTGGGTGAATGCCTCAGAGGTGCTGGTCCTGAAACTTGAGAACAAACCGGGTACACTGGGCAATATCTCAAAAGACTTCGGTGATGCCAATATCAATATCAACTATGTCTATGGTTCCGGGACCTTGGAAATGGAGCGGGCAATCTATGTCTTTCACGTCCAGGATGTGGACTTGGCCCTCAAATCATTATCCTCAACCCAGACTTCCGGCGTACAGTAAAACCTATCCCATAAATGCCATGATGTGACCTCTCCATGTTGACTTTGAGCCTTGCCATCAAGG
Organism: Deltaproteobacteria bacterium; assembly: GCA_019309815.1. Taxonomy (GTDB): domain Bacteria; phylum Desulfobacterota; class Desulfobacteria; order Desulfobacterales. The sequence continues at coordinate 1,433 of JAFDFO010000083.1, read as the reverse complement.
TGTAAGCAATGTTGAAGACAGTTGTTCAGTGTCTCGCCAAGTTTGGCCTGTGCGGCACAAATAACTCCAAGATTTTTGGTATTGGGTTGTCTAAAACAGGAACTCTAAGCTTAGCTCGGGCCCTCGACATGCTCGGGTTCAGGGCAGCACATTGGCAATACACAAAGACGCTGATCAACTATGTGGATGGCAAACCAGTTATCAACTCTGGTCAGCTTCAGGAATATGATACATTTGCGGACATTCCAGTCTCAAGGATATATAAACAGCTTGATACGATATGCCCTGGATCAAAGTATGTTCTGACAGTTCGAGAAATAGGCGGCTGGTTAAAGAGCATTGAAAGACATGTTTTGCGGCCGGATGTATTCGAGAAAGGTGGTATAGGTGAGCAATTACATCTTGATCTCTATGGGAGCATTGAGTTCCATGAAGAAGGCTTCAAGGAATCGTATAACAGCTACGTGAGAGACGTAATGTCCTATTTCAGGAACAGAGAACAGGATCTACTTGTCATCGATATCTGCGCAGGGGAAGGTTGGGAGAAACTTTGTCCTTTCCTCAAAAAGCCTGTCCCGGAGAGAAGATTCCCCACAGCCCACGTTTACAGAACCCGAGAAGCTAATCAGCAGTAAAAACGAAAGCTCATGTAGTAGCCTCCCAGGGTGACTCTTCAATCGAGGTTTCTCTCTATACATGGGCTCCTCTGGCAACCCTGCTTCGTCGCAAGCTTGCAGATTCGATTTCTCCTGCAAATTCGAACATTAGACTACGTCTCACCGGTCCGGCTCGTGCAGGCTTGAATGGTATGTATGGATGATAGAAGTGGTACAAGGACTAAGTCAGTACGTGTGGAAGCAAAGCCCTATGTAAGAACCTATAGACCAATGCCGTCAACGTTTACATCACATTTCGGGCACTTGCCACCAGTAATCACATTCTTGGAGATGTGATAACCCCACCGCTCAATCAAAGGCTGGCCGCAGCTGTAACAGATCGTATTCTCACCGGTGTCGCCGGGCAGATTGCCGCTGTAAACGTAGCGGAGTCCCGCCTCAAGCCCGATCTGTCGGGCCCGTTGGATGCTCTCCGCCGGTGTGGGTGGGCGGTCTGTAAGCTTGTATGTGGGATGAAAGCGGCTAATGTGCCACGGGGTCTCGGGGCCAAGCTCGTCCACCATAAAGGTGGCAAGCTCTTTCAGTTCCCCTTTATCATCATTGAGTCCCGGAATGAGCAGCGTTGTAACCTCCACAAAGACTCCAACTGACTTCATCAGTTTGAGGGTTTCCATCACATGCTTCCGCTTAGCGCTGCATTGCTCTTTGTAGAAATCATCATTAAAGGCCTTCAGGTCAACATTGGCTGCATCAAGGTAGGGCTGAATCATCTTTAGGGCCTCGGGCGTCATATACCCGTTTGTTACAAAGACGTTG
>JAFDFO010000274.1 GCA_019309815.1 Deltaproteobacteria bacterium | reverse complement strand
TCGCACCGCCAAGATGGTGGTGCCACGCATCTCTTTCCTATCCTCGCTCACTTAATGTCTCCTAATGTTTCCCCTGCGAATTAAACGACAGAAGGTCCAAATCCGAAATCCGAAATCCGAAGCACGTACTGTTCTCAAGGCGTCAGCCGCAAACAAATCCGTACTGTTTTCAAGGCGAAGCCGCAATGACCCAAGCACGAAATGCAAAACAACCAAAGCCGACGTTTCGAACATTTGATATTCGAATTTGGAGTTTGTTTCGATATTCGATATTCGATATTCGATATTCTGACCTATACCTCAAATTCAAGACATCCAACCCCACACCGGGCCCTGTTTCGCAAGGTGCCGCCTGCTATCGCCTAGGATGTGCCTTGTCGTAAACCTCCATGAGACGGTCAATACTCACGTGCGTATACCTTTGGGTCGTGGAAAGGCTTGCATGACCAAGCAATTCCTGCACCACACGCAGATCAGCTCCAGCATCGAGCATATGCGTGGCAAAAGTGTGTCTAAGGCCGTGGGGACTTATGGGATGGATCAATCCCAACTGTCGAACAACCTTTTCCAGCAACCGTGCAATAGAACGGGTAGTCAAACGCCCCCCCCTGTTGTTCAACAACAGCGGCTCGCTACCATTGATGCCGGACCCCACCGCTTTCCCTCGTTTGTCGAGGTAGGCACGCATGCAGGCGAGGGCTCTCTTGCCCACAGGAGTCGATCGCTCTTTATTTCCCTTCCCGATCACCCGCACAAAGCCTTTGTCAAAATCTACATCCACAACATCCATGCCCGCCAGTTCAGCCACTCGAACTCCTGTGGAATATAGGGTCTCCAGAATGACCCTGTTCCGCAAAGCAAGCAGCGATTCTCCCTTCACTCCATCCAATAATCGAAACATCTCATCAACCGGAAGATACCTCGGTACAGTGCTTCCCCGTTTAGGGGTTAGGACGCTCTCCGCCGGGTTTGTTTCTATCGCCCTTCTTTTCACCAGAAATCGAAAAAAGGATCTCAGGGCAGAGAGCTTCCGGGCAATCGTGCTTTTTTGGTTCTTCTTATAGAGAAACGCCAAATAAGAACGGATGACGATGTCATCCACATCATGGACATTGATCTCCTCCCCTTCTTTTAGCAGGCCGTTGCCCGGATCTTGAAGAAAGGCCAAGAACTGCTCAAGATCATTCTGGTAGGCCCGACATGTATTAGGGGAAAACCCCTTTTCAGCGGACAGGCTTTCAATAAAACCATCTATCGATTCTTTCATCGGAGCCCTATCGTTATCTCTCACATGTAATTAGCAGAAACATAGTCTCCGCGCTGTCTCGATAACATCCAAAATCCGAAGCACTAAATCCGGCACGAAGTGTCTCTTTTCAAGCCGTCAGGCGCAACCTTTGCGCTAATCCGTAATGTTTTCAAGGCGTGAGCTGCAAACAATGACCAAAATCCTAATTCTCCAATGTTCTAAACAGTTTATGAAATGTTTCGGTCATTTGAATTTTGATCATTCGAATTTGTTTGCGGCTGACGCCTTGAGAACAGTACGTGCTTCGATATTGCGGCTTGCGCCTTGAAAACAGTACGAATTTCGAATTTCCCATAACGTCTCTGTGGGTCATAGAGATCTTGGCCGTTATGCAAGTTATCAAAGAAACGCAACACTAAATGGAGCTGTATGGGCCCTAAATGGTTCTTCTTTGGCCACCGCCACCCCGTCTTTGTCGGCGCCATCTCTTAAAAAGTATAATAAATACCAAAGTTTTTCGATTAATCAAAGAAAAAAATGGCTGGGGCTAACTGGCCGGCAGGTCGACAAGGGCCCTGATCTCGGCCCAACTGCCGACCTCCCTGAATGGATGATCGGGAGAGCGGTTCCAGGGTTGACGAAATAGGATGGGAGAAACGGCCTGCTCACTCAGCATGTGACACACCTCTAGGGAGTCCTCTACAAAGTACTGGATGCCCCGTGCCTTGAGCACGTCACCCTTCCCTTCAAAGGTGCCGGTGGCAATCACCTCAATGTCAGACGGTTCTAAGGGGAGCATTCTGTGTACCCATTCGTTTACAGTTGAAAGCTGAGGTCGTGCCGTCACAAAAAGGAGGGGATGGGCTTGGCCGATTTCAGAAAGCACGTCAACCGCTCCGTCAATCGGTTTCAGCTCCGATTCAAACTCCCCCTCCAATATTCGATTAATGATGACGCGAATAATCTCGGGATCTATGTCCAAGCAGTCTTCCAGAAAATAGGTGGTGATGTCCTCATATTTGTGGTTGTTGATACCAAAGTCCTTGCGGGCAATTTCCAGGAAGAGCCCCATGGTATTTGCAAACACGCCATCTATGTCAAAGGCAATGTTCTCAGGGGTAACCATGCGGGCCTCTACGCAGCTCTGCGCGTCTTCTTTTTGAGACGGCTAATGCGTCGTCTCAATATCTTTCCCTTCGCACTGTCCTTTTGCTCATGAGCCTCGGTTTTTTGGACTTTGAGAGCTTGAATCTGCTTCTTTATCTCACGCACTGAGACATCAGCTTGCTTTGTCTCCTCGTCCACGATGCCCCGTTCTTTCTTGATGGTAGCCAGGAGCTCGGCTTTGTTCATGCCGTGCACCCCGGTTATCTCCGGAATCTTCAAGGCTATCTCCCGGAGCTCTTTGGCTGTCATCTTGTCCAGGGGCCTTTCTTTCTTCTCTGGTTTCTCCTTCTTTGCCATAACTAACCTTCTCCTTTTCTTATTGAAAATTCTGGTTCTTCTCCAATTTAGTTGGAGAAGAGGGTACGAGGGGTCAAGGATTCAAGGGTTTTTCTAAAGACTTTATCAGGGCCGTTAACATTCTTTCGATTTCTGCGATGTCTTTCTTTTGGGTTTCTTTCTTTGAATATTTTTTTGCTTTTCACTTGAATCCTTGGACCCTCGAACCCTTGAATCCTTGTGCTCTTAACTTTCCTCCGGCTTCAGCTTGTCGGCCAAGGCCAAAAATGGTCTGAAAAGATCTATTGGAATCGGAAAGAGCGTTGTGGAATTGTTTTCCGCCGATATTTCGCGCAGTGTCTGGAGAT
>JAFDFO010000082.1 GCA_019309815.1 Deltaproteobacteria bacterium | reverse complement strand
GTCGACAGATGCCACCATGCCCGGAATAATCGGTAAAGGATCGCTTTCCGGACCAAGATAGCTCTTCTTGGTCCGCAACCTCACGAGATAGTAGCTATTCCCCTTTTCATCTGTAATGCTGTCGGCGCTTATGTGTTCAAGATTGGCCTCAAGGCCGCCATAGATTGAATAATCATAGGCGGTCAACTTAACCATGGCCTCCTGATTTGGCCTCAGAAAGGCAATGTCCGCAGGCTTGATCCTGGCCTCGATCAGCAGCGTGTCTTCCAGGGGAACGATCTCAATGAGATCCATGCCGGGCTGGATGACACCCCCTACTGTATTGACCAGGAGACGATTGATCGTGCCATAGACAGGCGAGCGCACCGATGTGCGTTCGAGCCGGTCCTCCAGGGCAACGGCTGAAGCAGAGACCTCTCCGAGCTCAGCTAAGACTTCATTTAATTCTGACTTGGCCTTATTGAAGAAGGCAAGCTTTACTTCCTTCAGCTCCAACTGATCCTCCTGGTACCTTGATTGGGCCTTTGGAATGGATTGCTTGATTGTTGCTATTTCTCCCTGCATTTTACTTGCCTGGCGCTCAAGATGGAGCACGTCCACTTCTGAAACCGCACCCTCGCCCACAAGGGGCTTGGTCATCTCCAGTTCTTTCACCAAAAACGCATAGGTGCGGATCAGCTCTGCAAGTTTACTGTTCAGCTCTCCTAATTCCCGTTTGCGCTGATGGATCTGCTCTTTCTGAATTGCCACACTCGACTCAAATTCTCTTCTCCTGGATTCAAACAATTCCTGTTCACGTGCCCCAATCTCAGGCATTTCTGCCGTGACCTCCTGCGGGACTTCAAATGGCGTGTCGTTAGCTTCAGCCAGCAGGCGGGCCGCCTTGGCCTTGTACGAAAGATACTTCACGCGATTTTGTTGGAACGACGATGAAAACCGGGTCTCATCGATACGCAGCAGCAGCTGACCCTTCTTGACCAGACTACCCACATTAACAAGTATCTCCGAAAGGATTCCCCCTTCCAGATTCTGGACAACCTGTATCTGACTTGAAGGAACAACCTTGCCGTCTGCCCTTGTAGCTTCCTCGATTTCTGAAACAGAGGCCCAGACAATGAAAAGAACGAACAGAACAAGGACCACCCAAAGGATTGCCCTCCCTCCCCTGGGAGACTGGGCCAGGATCGAGGTCCGGATGTCCGTGACCAGGTCGACATCCCCGGCCGGCATACGGTAGAATAGATCGTTTGGTTTCGTTTTTTTCTCAGGTTCAGACAATTAAGCAGGCCTTTCTCTCAGTGCCTCAAGAACAGAAGCCTTGGGCCCATCCGCCACAACAGTACCATTATCGATTACCACAAGGCGATCAACCATTGCCAGCAGTGAAGCCCTGTGGGTCATCACAAGCAAGGTTTTGGCTTTGATTACCTTGGACAAGTGGTTTCTCAACCGGACCTCTGTTCTGTTGTCCATATTACTTGTAGGCTCATCCAGAACAAGTATTGGTGGATCGAGCAGCATGGCTCTTGCCAGGGCGACACACTGCCTTTGTCCCCCGGAGAGCCCCCTGCCCAATTCCCCAACTTCCATGTCAAAACCCATAGCATGCTTCTTGACAAATTCATCCACGCCGGCAAGCTCTGCTGCACGCAGAACAAGATTGTCGTCAATATCGTGGGTGCCCATAGTGATATTGTCATGGATGGTTCCTCGAAAGAGCGTTATATCCTGGGGGACATAACCTATGAACCGACGCAAATCCGCAGGATCAATCTGCCTGATATCGGTTCCATCCATACTGACCATGCCGCCGCTCGGCTGATATAGACCGAGTATCACTTTGCCCATTGTGGTCTTCCCTGAGCCAATGGGACCGATGATACCCACCTTTTCACCGGCAGAAACCTTTAAAGAAATATTGTTCAAAACCTTCATGGCCTCGTTAGGATAGGAAAAAGTGAGGTTTTTCAGTTCTATGGCGCCCTGCAAACTGGTCCTGTGCAGAAATGTCTTACCGGCCGGCCTTTCCACAGGAAGGTCCATAATACCATCAAGCGTCTTGAGCGACGACTTGGCGCGATGGAAGCGGGTAGAAAGATTGACCACCTGTGCCATTGGCGCAACAGCTTGTCGCGAAAGAATGACTAACGCAATCAGGCCGCCTGTTGTGAGGTCGCCCTTTGAAATCATATAGACACCGCCAATGACAACAGCAACCACCACCATGCTTTGTACGAAAAAAGAAAGGTGATTGACAGACGACGAGAGGAATCTCGACCTGGCACTCCACTTTGCGATGTAACTTACTGCTTCTTCCCAGGCCCGCTGAATCTGGCTCTCAGCGCCCAGCATCTTGATGGTCTCAAGACCCGATAACCCCTCAATCAGAATAGCATTTTTCTGTGCTGAAGCCCGGAGTGAATTTTCAACAGCCTTCTTGAGAGGAACCTGGATAAGAAAGGCGTAGAGCAACAACAACACGATACCTACTAAGTGTACAAAGACTATCGTGCCTCCAATATACCAGATGACAAGCAAGCCTAATGCCACAAACGGCATGTCGATCAAGGCGGTAATGGAAAACGAGGTGATGAAATCGCGGATGCTCTCAAACTCCTGCAGGTTTTTGGAAAAAGAACCAATGGACTGAGGACGGGCTTCCATCCGCAAGCCAAGAACCTTCTGGAAAAGGATGGCGGATATTTCCAGGTTGGCCTTCTTCCCTGCCTCGTCCACAAAATAAGCGCGTAATCCGCGCATGACTACAGCGAACACATAAATGACACTAATACCAATAGCGAGTACCCAGAGGGTTTCAAGGGCATTGTTTGGAATCACCCTGTCATAGACGTTAAGAACAAAGAACGGGCTGGCCAGGCCAAATACGTTGATCAGGAAGGAGGCAACAAATACATCCCGATAAATGCGCCAGGATTTGAAAAGGGTTCCCCAAAACCAGTTTTTGGTCGAAATAGGACTGAGATCATCAAGAGACTGCCTTTCCATGCGGTATTTCGGACGGACAAAGATTCCGTACCCGGTATAAAGCTCTTCTAGTTCCGCCCTTGAGACGACTTTTTCTCCCATGCCTGTCTCGGGCAGCAGCACCTTGTATTTTGCATCCCTATTTTCTTTTGCAACAAGGAGACATGCTTGCCGTTCATTGAGAAGCAAGACTACGGGAAGGTGCAGGGGGGAAATCTCTTCGAGAGGCTTCCTCACAACACGGGATGAAAGATCGGCCCGCTCAGCAGCCCTTGGAAACAACTCGACGGTGAGGCGATTATGGACGAGGGGCAAGCCGGAACTCAAGCCTGTTCGGGAAGCACTGCGGCCATGCAGCCTGGACAGCTGAATCAGGCAATCAAGAAGCGGGTCATCACGTGTACCCGTGTCCCCTCCAACATTCCAGTCTTCAGGAGGGGTATCGTCATTCTTCTTCGACATAAGCCTCTTATTTCGGTGAGGAGGCAGCGGGTGATTCTGAACTTATTGACTACCCGCCCCTTCTATTTAAAATCATCCTATGTTACTATAAAATCCAGTATAAATACAGCGGTATCTCCATCTTTTGTTGAAGAAGATTGATAGTTTCGCAAGAAGTCGGATTCGGTTAATGTGTCATTTCGAGCGAAGGGAGAAATCTTATCTTTTCAGTATATTACACCGCCAAGATTTCTCCCTTCGCTCGAAATGACAAGTTGTGGAGACTTTTTACGGATTTGTAAAGATTGACAAAGGGCCTATTAGGCAACTTGTGGCCAATTATAACATGGGAGGCAAGTCATGCTCTATGTAGAACGAGACAAGGATGGCAAAATCATCGCATTGCACAAGAGCCCTGATCCAAATGCCGGCGAACGGAAATCAACAATGGATGAAGAAATCCTCGATTTCCTAAATGGAAACGTTGACACCGACCCCGGCATACAGTTTCTGGCTCTATCTGATATAGGTATCATACGCATACTTGAGGACCTGATTCACCTTCTTATCCGAAAAAACCTTATTCTTTTTACGGAGCTTCCGGAAGATGCCCAGGCAAAAATCAGGGAGCGTAAACGGATTCGAGAAGTAATGACTCCTCAGGATCTTATGGTTGATGATATTTTATAAACCTGACGACACAGTAAAAAGTCCATCTGCGGTGTTGCGGTTGTCTGCAAGCAGACTTAGATCAAAGGCACTGACGTGCCCTGCTTTGTTTCACGGCCTTCGGCCGGAAACCAACGCCACCTGCTTCGCAGGTTGCTGTCTATGCGTCTTTCGTCATTGCGACGTACAATAAGTACGCCTCATTCCTCAAGACTCGCGCGCCTTCCATCTGGACCTTTTACTGTGCCGTCTGTTTGGCAACTTTTTACGAGTGCATAAACTATAGATGGTCTCGTGACTAGCAGTTTAGTGATCCTTTCAAGCATTTTTAATTCTACTCTTAATCGGCTCCGGTCTGGCAACAACATACCCCTGAATTGCATCAAGGTTCAACTCTTGAAGTATCTGCCATTGATCCTCGGTCTCCACCCCTTCAGCAATAACTACGATATCCAGACTATGAGCAACACTGCACAGTGAACCGATAAAGAACCGACTGTCGCTTTCCTCATCTTTGAGTTCCCCGGTATAGGCCCGATCGATTTTGACGTAATCGGGACGCAACGATTGCAGATACCCCAAATGCGAGAAACTCTGGCCATAGTGATCGAGTCCAAAACCGTGCCCGGATTCACGCACATGCGTGCTGAACTCCTTGACCAAGCTCAAATTCTGGACCGCGCCGAATTCCGACAATTCAAACAGAATACGGGGTGCATCTGAGGGCAAATTCTTCAAAGACGAGTAAACCCAATCGCGAAAAGAATCATCCCGCAATGAGGCAGGAGACACATTCACCGCAATGTTTTCAACACCCAGCGTGTCACGATTAAGATACATTATCTCTTCAAGAACAATACGGTCCAGAAATGAAACCAGTCCTAACCGCTCGGCAAAAGGCATAAATATGCCGGCGCTCAACAAGTTGCCGCTTTCTTCGACGATCCTTGAGAATACCTCCAGATGAAGAACATGATTTCTGTCATCAGTTTTGACCACGGGCTGCGCATCCAGGCTGATCCTTCGCTCTTGCAAAGCCTTTTCAAGCACTTCTTTCCAATGCTGTTGCCCTAATGGCATTTCTTTGGTTTCTTCGGTAATCGCACGGACGTCCCACGCGTTAGGTCCCGCCTGCTGGGCGGCACGCAATGCTGAATCAGCCTCCGACAACAGGCGACCAAGTGTGGTGGAACAATCGTAAGTAGATGCGCCTACGTGCCCGACATTGTCCGTGAGTGCAAGGTTCTCTGCTGCAAGCGAGCCCAACTTGTTTGCCACATCGGAAGCAATGGATTCAGCGTCAAATGGCGAGACATCGGGAAGATAGATTCCAAAGTCGCCTCCGGTGAGCCTGGCAAGAACGCAATTCACATACTCTTCAGTGGACTCCTTCAGCAGGGCGGCTACTCTTTTCAATAATTCGTCACCAGCCTGAAAACCTTTCTGGTTATTGAGTTCCTGTAAATCATGTATTTGAATCAGTATGACGATGCCTTGTGTGGTACTGTCACCGCGATCGAGCCGAGCAGTCATTTGGCTCTCGAAGTAACGGCGGTTGCCCAAACCAGTCAACGAGTCTATGTAGGCGTGTTCCCGGAGTCGTTCTGCCTGGGCAGCCTGTTCTTCAAACATCTCTTTTACTTTATGGGTCATACGGTTCATGGCCTCAGCCACCCGCCGAAGTTCCCTTGTCCACGGCAGAGGTTCCTGGATCTCATACTTCTTTTTGCATATGGCATCTGCCTGCTGCTCAACAACATTCAAAGGCTTGAGCAGTAAACGGAGTCCAAGACCACCCGCAATGAGCACGAAAACACCACAGGCAGCGAACCATATGGTCACGTGAACAACATCTTCCCATAGTGTTTTGTAGGCATACCCAGGATGACTCTTCACGTAAATGGTACCGGCCTGACGCCACCCAGACATGACATTCGCACTGGCTTCAGGGATCTTCAGGGGCACCAATCGAATAAACCACTGGGGAACATTTTCGATTGTCACGTCGAGGACACGCTCTATGAGGACATTTCCCTTGGTATCAGCAAACCTGACAATCCGGTAATACCCACGGTCAAACACAGCATTCACCATGCCTTCAACAGCTACCATGTCATCTTCAATAGCGTGCTGGGAGACGGACAGACCAAGGGAGGTTGCCGTATCCTGGGCATGTGATTCAAGCTGATCTACAATGAACGAACGGGTGCTTTTCAGCTTTGCAAACCATGTCCCAGTAAAGAGAACCAAAAACAGAAGAAGGGTAAAAATGATGAGTTGCCGGTAAAGTGTCATGTTCTTCACCTTTTTGTTTACAGTTTATTCTGTGACATCTTCTCCAAGAGATCCCGCCAGCGCTTGACTCGGCTGCTGCTGCCTGCCAGCTTGCCTCGTCCGCGCTGTTTTGCCAGCCAAAGTCCGGTACCGTTAAAGCTGAATATGGGCATCAAATCAGTCCGTTGTGATCCAGGCTTGATGGATTCTACCAGGTTATCGAGAACTAGCGGTTCGGCTCCGGGTGTACTGTAATAGGTCATGACCATGTGGTGCATGTTGTATTGCAGTGCCTTGACGTATGTAAGGTTCAACTTCTCTTCATCTACACCCATTGCTTTTAGGGTGAAGTATTTAGCAATTGAAAAGTCCTCACAGTCTCCCCCCTGACTGGCAAGAAATTCAATAGGTGTAGCCCAGTAGTCTTCCTGCCCCCAGTGGCGCATGTCATCGACAAAATTCATCTGGTTGTGAAACCGATTGACTTTTTCAAGTTTTTCCCGGTCAGATGAGCTTGTATCCTCGCGGATTAGATCTTCCCAGGCAATCAGCCGTACCCGGGCATCTTTGCCGTACTTCTTTTCTGCCTGCTCCAGAACACCCCTGTCAATGCGAAAACTTCCTCCCGTGATGACCGGCCCTGCAATTGCCAGAACCGCCAAAACTGACAGAACAGACAGGGTTATCTCTATTTTTCTTTTGAGGTTACTCACGGGAATTAGTGGGCGAAACGGTTAGTTAATGAACAGAAATACACATATTGTAGAAAAGATAGCTGCTAATCTATAAACTATGAGGGGCAAAAAGCATATGAGCAAGGGCTATCTGAACCGCACCAGCGAGCGCATTCCCCGTAGCTTGCTGCGGGGTTAGCGAGCGAATCCAAGAAATGGTCAACTTCCTTACGGTCGAAGATTCCCTGCAGCTTGCTGCAGGGTTCTTCAATCAAAGGGCATCTGTCTTTTCGAGGTGACTGGGGGGAGGCCCTCGTCATTTTATGGTGTCATGGAATGGCGAACCCCCTGACTCCGAGCGAAGAAGGGGGTTCATATTTTCATCAGAACAGGCAGATTTGTCCTTTTCTGAAAAATCTCCCTGTTTCGGAAAAGGACACTGCCGAAGGGTATCTTCCTAATTGGTCTCTATGCGGCTTTCTTCAGGCCATTCCAGCTCTAGGGTATGTGTCAACTTGCCTATGCCGCTTAATACCCTGAATTGAGAGTACACTTCATCGTACCGGGCATTTGTGAGGTCCTCTTTGGCGGTGATATACTCTGCCTGAATGTCCAGAACGTCGAACATGGTGCGTCTTCCTATGCTCCACTGCTTGTCAAAGGCCTCCGCGGTTGCCCCGGTTGACGCCACATACTCCTCAAGGTGAACAATGTTGTCCTGAGCCGCCCTATAGGACTCCCACGAAAGACGAACGGATTGAACTGTCTGACGCCGGGTATTGTTCATTATTTCCCAGGCCTCACAGATCTGATGTCGCGTTTCTTTTATACGTGCATCATCCCACCAGCCTCTAAAAATATTGAAGCTCACTATGCCGGTTGCCACAAGCTCTTCCTGGTAACCGACAATGTCAACATCATTCTCCCACCTGTAATCGACCGCCACGTCAAAACTCGGATAAGCGGCCCTCTTTGCCACGGTGTGTTGGGATTCTCTCGCCTCATAATCGGCCCGGGCAGACTTGAGAATAGGTTGGTCAGCCAGAGCCAACTGCTGTGCTTCTTCCATCGAAGCAGGAATGGCTGAATCCACGGGTGCGGGCTTGACCAGGTCTTCCGGCAAGTGGCCGATTACAGCCTGGTAATCTGTTTCTGCATCAATAATATTTTGTTTGGCTACAACAACATTGGCCTGTGCTAAAGACAAGCGTCCCGTGACCTGGTCGAAATCAGCCCTGCTGTCCACTCCTGAACCGCTCCTCAGTTTTACCTGATCGTGAATTCGTTCATGGTTGGTCAGATTTTCCACAGCAAGGTCATACAGTTCAAGCCGACGAAGAACGTTCAAGTAGTACCTGGATGCCACAAGGGCAACGTTCTCTGAAGTTCCCTGCAACCGATAAGCTGCAGACCTGACCCGAGCCCTCTGTCGCTGTACCTCATTCATGGTCGTGCCGAAGTGGTACACATTCTGGCGGAGGCTCGCAACCGTAGAATTCGGATGTGTTGTGTCACGAAACGGCTCATATTGCTCCTCAACGCCGATTCCCGAGCGGATATCAATAATTGGCCAATACCCTGACTTGGCCTGTCTAACCTCTTCATCTCTTGCCATTCGATTCCAGGATATTGCCTTAACTTCTGGATTTGATTGCAACAAATAGTTGATCGCATCCTGCAGGGTTTCTCCCTGAGCGCTACTACCCCCCAAGACAAGAACGCCTACGACAAGAATGCCTAGGTACTTAAAGTATGCCTTCATCTCCGGGCCTCCTTTG
>JAFDFO010000273.1 GCA_019309815.1 Deltaproteobacteria bacterium | reverse complement strand
AGAAAAAGCGGGCCTTGTGGAGGTGGCCGACGGGGGAACCATCTTCCTGGATGAGATTGGAGATATGCCACTTTCCATGCAGGTGAAGCTCCTGCGTGTCATCCAGGAAAGGGAGTTCTTGCGCGTCGGGGGCGTTGACCCCATCTCTGTGGATGTCCGGTTTATCGCGGCAACCCATCGTGACCTGAAGGAGGATGTAGAAAAGGGCCACTTCCGGCAGGACCTCTATTACCGTCTCAATGTAATCAGCATCCACGTTCCTCCTCTCGCCGAGCGAAATGGGGATGTTCCTTTGCTGGCGCACTATTTCCTGGCTCGAAAGAGTCAGGAGATGAAAAGGGACATTCAGGAAATCGACCGGGAGGTCATGGACCTGTTGGATAAGTATAGCTGGCCCGGGAATGTCCGAGAACTGGAGATGATCTTCCAGAATACATCCGCGACCTCTCCATTGAGACATACCGTCAACATTCTTCCGGAATACCCACCGTTGAAGAACAGGAAAAGAAGTATATCAGGTGGGTGCTTAGCAAGTGTGATGGGAACAGAACCAAGGCAGCAAAGATAATGGGGATTGACCGTGTCTCCCTCTGGAGAAGGCTAAAGCGCTACGGAATGGAGGAGTGAGGAAGCCCCGCCGGCCCCGGCAAAGCAAATCAGCCTAAGGCTGACGAGCCCCCTATCCCTGACCAATGATTTCAACTACTTGGCCGAAGGCCGATTTTGAGAATTTGGAAAATGTGACATTTTGTGACATGTAGGTTTTTGAGTGTCACTGGAAGCGGTTAGTCCATTCAGGAAATTGACCGCTCTTTTTGTGCTTTGCGGCCACCTGATTGTCTGTGACTGGAGATAACAGAATCATATCATAAGTCCTTCAGAGTAGCCCGACGACCAGGCTTTTCTGAAGTTTTCCTTGACATGCAACAAGCCCCAGCCTAAAATATCTGTTTTAGAATCCGCTTAAGAATCGATCTTTCGCCGTAGCGATGTGGTTTGGTAGCGTCTTCCAGAGTAGTTCCTGACAAGCAGTACGAAAGAACTAAGAAAGGAGGACAATCGCTATGGAAGAAGGAATCGTAAAGTGGTTTAACGACCGCAAGGGATTTGGCTTCATCGAGCGGGAGGATAACGACGATGTATTCGTTCATCACTCCGCAATTAGCGGGTCTGGATTTAAGACTCTTGCTGAGGGTGACCAGGTGACCTTTGATGTAGAACAGGGTGCCAAAGGACCTTCGGCACAGAACGTTACTAGGGTTTAACCTGGGGCTGTTCGATCAATACAGGCATCTCGTCAGTATAAGGCGAGGTGCCTGTTTTCTTTCTATGGGGAGGTCAAAATCAATATCTACGTAGGCAATCTGTCGCGAGAGGCCACGGAAACAGACTTGCGAGAGGCCTTTGAAGCCTTTGGGCAAGTTTCATCCGTTAAGATTATTACGGACAAATACACTGGTGAATCAAGAGGATTCGGATTCGTTGAGATGTCCACTAAGGCTGATGGCGAGTCAGCGATTGGTGGTCTAAACGACAAGGAATTGAAGGGAAAAACGCTTAACGTCAATGAGGCTCGCCCTCGCCCCCAAGGCCACCGGAGTGGAGGAGGAGGTGGTGGTGGGCGCTCGTGGTAAGCCACACCTGGGAGATAGTGGAGTTATAGTGACACGTCACAAACAGACTGATAACAGGATTTCGGGATCCTGCTAACGACCTCAAGTATGGCAAGAGAGGAGAGTTATGGCAAAGCGCAGTCCTCATAGTTTCAAGAAGTGGGAGAAGGAGAACAAGCGCAAACGAAAGTCGCAGGAAAAGATGGCACGGCGACAGGGCAAGAAGAAGGAGGCCGATGGCGAGGACACTCCGACTCCGGACCCGGCCGTGAAAGACGACGTAGAGTGACTGAAATGGGGCGCAGAATGAGCAACTTGAAATGCTCCAGACGTTTCAGCTAATACAGCTCGACATCCTGTTCCTCCATCCCATCTGCTGGACGAGGTCCATCCCAAATAATGGGAGTCAAGACATAGCGAAGAAGTCAAAGCCCACTTTTCAGAAACGTAACAGGGAAACAGCAAGCTACCCAGTGCATGGTCAGCACTGTCGTCAAGGATAGAATCTTTGCATGTTATAGTGCAAATACTGAGGACCAATTTTGAATTCGCTTGCGCCAAGGTAGAGCTTGGATAGACAAGGAGGCCTGTATCAATGAGTGATATCGTATTTAAGATCGGCCAGGAACATGAGAACATGAAGGGAGCCTATAAAGTTCTTGCTGTTAACAGAGATAACATATGTATCTGCTGGGAGAGTGGTGAGGAGGTTATGACACCAGCACCTTTGCAGAACCGCATTATCGAGCGCTTGGATCGAGAACGGGCGCTGATAAGAGCCAAGAAAAACAAGAAAAAAGGCAAACGAACACAACTCCCAGAGCCTGCCAGGAAGTTTGAGGGTTTTAAAGAGAACGATTTTACCGAAGACGTTGCAGGAGCAATCTGGCGCTATTATGATGGTCTGGGTGGTGCGGTGGCCGTTCGCCTGAGCTCAGACAGGTTTGACATTACATCATGGCCAAGGTACGGGCTTTCTGAGGTTCACTGGGCCGATCTTGGTCACCGGCATCACAGTGACTTCAGGCTCCAGTCAAAGTTTTTTGCCCGACTTGATGAAAACCGTTTCTATGTTGGCCTTGATATCGGGCGGTCCAACGAGGAAAAGGACGTCAACAATGACTGGAATGCTCTTATGGCCTGGCTGAGAGACGCCGAGAACGAATCCTGGCTTCATAAATTGGTATCCGAACAGGAGTTGTCAATTTATGACATCAAGGGGGAGGAGGTCTTTGCCGGGGTCATAACATCGGACGGAGGAAAGTGGCGCTTGTCTAATAAAGGCCAGGAGCAAGAGATCGAATCTCTGGCTGACTTCCTGGACGGCCTGACAGACAGCACCTGGGTGGATTTGCAGATTGCCAAGATCGTTGAGAAAGACGAGGTGGTGGCACGCGGTGTCGAGTTCGCTGATGATATTGCTCGGCTGTTTGAGCTGCTGATGCCGCTGTACGAAGCCTCTGCGGTTATTGACTAACTTCATCAAGCATTAATCATTTACAGCGAAGATTACTTATTGGACTCCGTCAACTACGCCAGGAAACGAGCAAAGAATGGCACTGGCAAAGCATGGTGACACCGTCTGATATGGAAATGCCATTTTCCGGTTAGTCTTCGCACGTGCTGTAGGAGGCTGGAGATGAAGGATCTGATCAAGTACATTGCTCAAGCTCTGGTAGATGATCCGGAGGCCGTGGAGGTTTCCGAAGTGGAAGGTGAACAGACCTCGGTCATTGAGCTGAAAGTAGCCAAGGATGATGTGGGCAAAATCATTGGTAAGCAAGGCCGCACTGCGCGCGCCATACGAACTATTTTGAGCGCTGCTTCCGCCAAGATCAAGAAAAGATCCGTATTCGAGATCATCGAATAGGGTGCCATGGGTGACGATCCGAGAGAGGAATCGAATCTCAGATCTTATCTTTTGTCTATTTGGTACTACTGAGAAAGTTTATTGTCTATACTCGTGATGGGAAGTTAACCACAATCTTACCTTCAAGTTTTCTTGGGAAAGGGGAAAAAACATGAACAAAGGAGATTTAGTGAACGAGGTTTCCAAAGTCGTAAAGACCACAAAGGAGGCTCAGGCGGCCGTGGATTGTGTTTTTTCAAGCATTACCGGGGCGTTGAAGAAAGGAGACGCTGTATCATTGATTGGATTCGGCACATTTAAGGTAGCTGACAGGAAGGCTCGCAAAGGCAGAAATCCTCGGACAGGGGAAGAAATAGATATTGCGGCACGTAGGGTGCCAAAGTTTGTTGCAGGAAAGGCTTTGAAGGAAGCTGTGAAATAAGGTTCTTCTCCAATTTAGTTGGAGAAGAGGGTTCGAGGAATCAAGGGGTCAAGGATTCAAGTGTCTGTTTCTCAACCATTTTATCAATGTTTTAAGCATCCTTTCCCCTTAACT
>JAFDFO010000272.1 GCA_019309815.1 Deltaproteobacteria bacterium | reverse complement strand
CGAACACCCGATTCTCTGTGGGTGTCTTTATAGTGTTAGCCATCGTCCTGGCAGTAGCAAGCTTCGTCGGAGCTTTCTATTGGGCCGGAGGTGTCATCTTTGCTGCAATCATTAGCGGAATTTGTGCAACGTTTCCGTTCTTTTATCTTTACATCAAGAAACAAAAAAGGATGGCTAAATTCCAGGCTCAGTTGCCTGAGGCCCTGGATATGATAGCCCGTTCAATGAGGGCGGGACATGCCTTTAGTACGGGCATGAGGCTCGCAGCTGATGAGTTTGCCGACCCGCTCGGCCCGGAATTTAGTTATGCCTTAGATGAGGTCAACTTCGGCGTCAGCATGCCCGATGCCCTGGTAAACCTTGTCGATCGCGTAGATTGTCCGGACCTGAACTTCTTCGTGGTCTCAGTGATCCTGCAACGTGAAACAGGCGGGAATCTTGCCGAAATTATGGAGAAGATTGCCCACCTGATTCGGGAAAGATTCAAGCTGCTTGACAGGATTCAAACTTTGTCCGCAGAAGGAAAACTTTCAGCTGTAATCCTCAGCTGTATACCCATTTTTGTTGCAGCTATTCTTTTCTTTATGAATCGTGAATACATCTCCTTGTTGTGGACAGACCCGCTTGGCAAGAAGATGGTTGCTTTTGCAGTCATAATGATGGTTTTTGGCTTCTATGTCATGAGAAGAATTATCAGAATCAAAGTGTGACAACCGAGGGTGCCAGAAAATGACCGGCGCAACCGCGTACTTACCAATTATTGTCGGTGTTATTGCTTTTGTATTAATTTCCCTTTTCTTTTTCGGGGTATTCCGATTGGTCTGGGAACGTGCCAAGAAGACTCTGTTGATAGGAAGAATCCAGGAAAGCGCTGAAGGGGCCAGGCCATTTGACGCGTTTGAATCGTCACAACAGGGTGGCGCGGTTCAAAGTCGCGTACTGAATTTCCTGGGTATGGTGGGAAAACGTACAGGGAGCAAAAAAGATACGGATTACTCCCAACGGCAGCCCCTTTTTCTCAAGGCGGGCATTCGTTGGCGGAACGCTCCAGCTGCGTTTTGGGGAGCTAAAATCATTCTGGCAGTGCTCTTGCCTATAGGTTTTCTGGTTATCAGAGCCATGTATCCTCAGAAAATGTTGTTTTCCCATTCGGTGCTGGTTCTCATCGGCGTTTGCGTGGCTGTTGCAGGTTTTTATCTGCCCAATCTCTGGTTGTTTCTGAAAACCCGCCGGAGAAAAGAGGTCATTCGGGAAGGGTTTGCAGACGCACTCGACCTTCTGACCGTCTGTGTGGAAGCAGGTATGGGACTGGATTCCGCCATCACCCGGGTTGCCAGGGAAATGCAGTTGGATAACAAGACACTGAGTGGTGAACTGCATCTGATGAACCTGGAAATGAGAGGGGGAAAGGCAAGAAGAGATGCCTTGAAAAATCTGGCCATGAGGACTGATGTGGAAGATATAAACAGCCTCGCGACCTTGCTAATCCAGGCAGACAAATTGGGCACCGGAATCGGTCAGGCTTTGAGGGTCTTTTCGGAAAGCTTCAGAACCAAAAGATACCAGAGGGCAGAGGAGGCGGCTGCCAAGATTCCTGTCAAGTTGCTTATTCCTCTAATCCTTTTTGTCTTTCCAACGCTGTTGATTACAATTATGGGACCGGCAGCTATCCGTATATACAAGATACTATTGCCAGTACTTGGTGGCAAATGATACTCAAGGGTATTGGGGAATATCCGCGGGCTGTGGTCAGCCCCATTCAGTGAATTGGAGTTGAGCCGTATCGTCGTGTCTCATAGATAACTGGCATAATTCATAGGATCGCATAGGACCCGAAGAAACGATACTGAAAATTCGAAATTCGAAATTCGAAACAAATCCGTACTGTTTTCAAGGCGGCAGCCGCAATGACCAAAATTCAAATGACCGAAACATGTTTAGAACATTAAAGAATTGGGATTTGCGGCTTGCGCCTTGAGAACAGCACGTACTTCGAGTTTCACATGTTGACAACTCAACACAAATGACCAAATGCAGATTACTTTTGTAAATTACATCTGAGACACAGCGCCATGCTAGTACTGAAAGCTTCAAGGACACATTGTGGAGGTGGTTAATAAAAGGGGTTGGCTGAGCAGCTTGCTGGCAATCGTCGTTGTCCTGTCCGGCGGCTTATGTGCTTGCGCCCCCGGACCCAAAGACCTGCGGGCAGATTTAATACCCTCTGAAACGCCTGTTGATGTTGATGAGAATGAGAAATCAGGGGATACCTACTCCAACCAGGGCAAGTACCAGGTGGCCCTGCTGGAATACGAGAAAAGTCTTAAAAGTAACCCCGGCAATACCAGAGTGCGTTATAAGATGGGGATGCTCTTTCTCATAGGGGGTATGAATGAAGATGCCATCGAAGAGTTTCGAGAAGTCCTGAAAAGAGAACCAGGCAATGCAGCGGCTCAATACGGGATGGGACGAGCGTTTTTTCAGTCCAAAAAGCATGACAATGCCAAGAAGCATTTCCAGGAAGCCGCCAAACTGGATCCAGGCTTATGGCAGGCCCACAACTATCTGGGAATCATCTATGACTATGAAAAGCGATACGAGAGGGCCGTGCGTGAATACAGGGCAGCTATTGACATTGAATCCGACACCGGGGTTCTGTACAATAATTTGGGATTGTCATACTCCTTGATGGGGGACTTCGAAGAAGCCGTCGAGTCATTCAAGAAGGCACTGGAGCACACAACATCTTATCCAAAGATTTACAATAATCTGGGGCTGGTTTTGACCAAACTTGGAAGATATGATTCGGCATTTGAAGCTTTTTCAAGAGGAGGAGATGAGGCACAGGCATACAATAACCTGGGATGTGCCTATCTTCAGGCAGGGAAACGAAGAGAAGCGATTCGTGCTTTTGAAAAAGCCATCGAAAGCAAACCGACCTATTACATAAAGGCAGGCGACAACCTGAAACGGGCTAGAACGAATCGTCCCGGCAAACCACTATTTGATCTGGATAGCGAACTTTCTCTGGACGCAGGTTCTTGAAAGGGGTTAGAAAAGGCACGCTGCTGAGACCGAATCCC
>JAFDFO010000271.1 GCA_019309815.1 Deltaproteobacteria bacterium | reverse complement strand
AGGTTGACGAATCCTGCCTCGTCAGCGAGGGTTGTCAGGTCGCCTAAGTTGTCAGTATCACCTGCTGCTATTTTCCTTAAGATCCTTCTCATTATCTTCCCACTGCGTGTCTTTGGCAGGGCATCAGTAAACTGAATCTTGTCCGGGGTGGCAATCGGACCTATTTCTTTTCGTACGTGGTTGACCAGGGATTTCTTCAGGTCGTCTGATCCTTTCACGGACGCATTCAACGTGAGAAAAGCATATATTCCTTTGCCCTTTATTTCATGTGGATACCCTACAACAGCTGCCTCTGCCACGGCTTTGTGAGCAACAAAGGCGCTTTCGATCTCAGCCGTTCCGAGACGATGACCTGAGACATTGATGACATCGTCCACGCGACCCATAAGCCAATAGTACCCGTCTTTGTCTCTTTTGGCTCCGTCGCCCGTGAGATACATCCCCGGAAACTGGCTGAAGTAGGTGTGTTTAAACCGCTTGGGTTCTCCGTACACTCCCCGCATGATACCCGGCCACGGCTTACTGATTAACAGAAATCCACCTTCGTTGGTTTTGCATGCCTTACCCTTGTCGTTCACTACCAGGGGCACAATCCCGGGGAAGGGGAGCGTGGCTGAACCAGGCTTGGTGGGGAATGCTCCTGGAAGAGGCGAAATGAGTATGCCGCCTGTTTCGGTCTGCCACCAGGTATCCACAATGGGACACCGGCCCTTACCAATGTTTTTGTGATACCATCTCCACGCTTCCGGGTTAATGACTTCTCCCACACTGCCGATAAGCCTCAGGCTACTCAGATCATATTGCCCGGGCCACGCATCTCCATGTTTGGCCAGTGCCCTGATAACGGTCGGTGCAGTATACAGGATGTTGACCTTGTACCGCTGCACGACTTCCCAAAATCTGCCTGGATCCGGGTAGGTCGGGATCCCCTCAAACATCAAGCTGGTGGCCCCCGCACAAAGGGGCCCATAGACAATATAGCTGTGACCTGTGATCCATCCGATATCGGCTGTGCACCAGAAGGTATCTTCATCCCTGATGTCAAAGACCCACTTGAACGTCTGGTAAGTATAGAGAAGGTAGCCTCCCGTGGTATGAAGTACCCCTTTTGGCTTACCGGTAGACCCGCTGGTGTAGAGAATGAACAGGGGATCCTCAGCATCCATCACGGCAGGGTCACCCTTGTTTCCGACGCTCACATTGGACATCTCGTCTTCCCACCAGGTGTCCCTTCTCTTTTTCATTGTGACGCCCGTGCCCGTCCGCCGAACAACAATGCACGTCTTGACCTCAGGACAGGCCGCCAGGGCCTCATCAGCATTTCGTTTCAGGGGTATGACTTTTCCGCCTCTGAAACCTCCATCCGCGGTGATCAGCATCTTTGCGCCACAGTCCTTGATGCGATTTCTAAGGGAGTCAGCGCTGAATCCTCCGAAAACCACGCTGTGAATCGCTCCTATCCGAGCGCAAGCCAGCATGGCGATTGAAAGCTCCGGGACCATGGGCAGGTAGACAGCTACACGGTGTCCCTTTCTTATGCCTTTTTGCCTTAAGACCGTGGCAAATTTACAGACTTCCTGGTGAAGCAATTGGTAGGTATAGATCCTCTCTTCGCCTATTTTTTCGCCCACCCATATGAGGGCTGCCTTGTTTTTCCTCCATGAATTCAGATGGCGGTCCAAGCAGTTGAAGGAGACGTTAATCTTGCCCCCTTCAAACCAGCGTATCTTTGCCTCGTTGAAATCATAGTCCAGGACCCGCTTCCACTTTTTGAACCACGACAGCTCTTGGGCCCGCTCTGCCCAAAAGCCTTCGAGGTCTTCAACCGAGTGCTTGTATATTCTTCGGTATGCCTCTAAGCTTTTGATTCGGGCCTTCTTTCTGAAATCCTTTGGGGGAGGATATTTATCCTTACGCGCCGTTACAGATCCCGAGCTTTTCTTCCGCATGTTCACGTTCTCCTTGCACCTATTTTCAACACTGGATCTGCGTCGATAGATTCCTAAGCCTCAATTCTTTTTCCCTGGCACCAATCATCTCATGATGAACCAGCAATTCAGTTACTGAGGGACAAGCCCAAGCTTTTTGTAAAGCTTCTCGAAATCAAATGTTTCATCAACGAGTTTCATGCCATGATTTATCTTTTCAGTTTCCTCCAGCTTGAATCGTGCAACCATGGCCTCTACATTTTTTGCTACCGTGAATGTGTCGTCTCGGACCACTAGGATCGGCACGCCCTTTGTTTCGGCTCTGGCAACAATCGTATCGTTGGGATAGAGATTCCCGGAGAGAATCAGACACCTCACCCCGTTTTCGATGGCTACGAGCTGGATATCGGTACGGTCTCCACCTACAATTATCCCTGGTGCAGGGCTTTTCAGCAAATAGCTGATGAATTTGTCCACCTGCATGCCGCCTACCAAGAAGTTCTCCACCAAGCCGCCCATATTGTCCTTGCCGCACACAACATCCGCTCCAAGGTGGTCGGCAAGATCGCCAACTCCAGTCGACCCCAACAACGTATCCCAAGGCACAGCCCCGTACACTTCCACATCGTTGCGCGTCAGGAAAGGGACGGCCAAGTCTTTTATCTCGTCCAGATCCAGGGCAGCCACTCTGTTAAATACGGTGCCAATCATGCGGTTTCCCATGACCTTCTTAAGCTCCAAAAGGAGATCAATACACGGCTCACACTCATAGCCTTCTACGAACAGCGCATAGGCATCCAGTACTTCTACCAACTGTACACCCGAAACACCAAAAGAACTCCCCTCGCTAAAAGTGCTGTCACACCCGACGACTACGACGTCTTTCTTCTGTGATATCTTTTCAAAAGCGTCTTCCACCTTCTGCTGCGTGCCGGCAACACCTTCTTCCAAGTTCTTCATAATAAGATCCCGTGTAAGGACAACGGGACATATCATTTCCAAGGGATCTTCCAATTCAAAGAGTTTGTAGATCAGCCAAGCGCTTTTGTCCGTCGTTATACCATCCGCCTTGATAGGAAAATGGCCCATTGGCTGGAAATAGCCGACCTTGAAACCATCTCGCCTGAGTCGGTCGATTAATCCCATGGTTATCAACTT
>JAFDFO010000270.1 GCA_019309815.1 Deltaproteobacteria bacterium | reverse complement strand
AGGACTCCCTGCTTCCTTGCTTCCAGAAACATTCCTTCCTGTCTGTTCCCGCTGGTTCGAATTCCATTATGGAAGACAAACATCTCAAGCTCTGGAAAACGCTCTCTCAGAAGGAGAGTGTTCTTCACCGTGTTGGGACAACAGAGCTTCGAGCAATAAAAAAGCTCACCCTCTTTCTCCGATCTGGAGCCCACGCACTGGACAAAGGCAACGCTTGTAGGGGCCTCCCCCGTGGACGGCCGAATAATCTCTCCTTTTGTCGGCCCCTCCGGAGACATCATCCTCTCCAACTCCATGGAAGTAATTACATCCGGAAACCGGCTGTCACCATACCCGTACAGCCCTCTCGGTTTGTATGGCTTTACCCCGGTGGCAGCAATTATAGAGCCCACATGAACAGTTTCTTCTTCAGCCGTCTGAGAGAAGTCTATGGCATGTTTTTTACAGTCTTCCAAACACTTCTGGCACGCCTCCTCGGAAAAATGGACACAGACCTTGTCATCAATAACGTATTGCCTGGGTACAGACTGAAGAAAAGGTGTATAGATCGCTTTTCTCAGCCCTCGGTTGTCGTTGAAATCATCTTCGGTGAAAACATTGCAGCGTTCCAAACACTCGCCGCAGAAAGTACAATCTTCGGTGACATACCTCGGGTGTTTTCTGAGGGTAACCTCAAAGCTTCCCACGTAACCCTTGACGTCAATCACCTCAGACATTGTGAGTAACTCGATGTTTGGATGCCGACCGACATCCACCATCTTCGGCCCCAGAATTCAGGGGCTACAGTTTTGATCCGGAAAGATCTTGTTCAGCCTGGCCATCTTTCCGCCAATTGTCGGACCCCTTTCCACCATGATCAAAGGATGGCCGAGATCAGCCAGTTGGAGGGAACCCTCAATGCCGCTAATGCCGCCGCCAATGACCAGCGCCCTTTTGGTCATTGGAACCTCAATAGGCAACAACGGCTGATTCAGCTTCACCTTTTCTATGCCCATCAACACAAGATCTATGGCCTTTCTCGTGGCAGCATCAGGGTCATGCGAATGGCACCAGGAACACTGCTCTCTGATATTAACCATTTCCACCATGTATGCGTTCATGCCCGCGGCTCGGCATACTTCCCGAAACGTTTCCTCATGTATTCTCGGCGAACAGGCCGCCACAACGATTTTGTCTAACCCGTATTCCTCAATATCGCTTACAATCTGGGCTTGCCCCCCGGTGCACATGTAGGCATGTTCTCTAACAAGTGCCACGTCCGTCCGGGCTACTACTTCAGCTACCCTCTGGCAGTTAACAGAACCGGCAATATTGGTCCCGCAATGACAGATAAAGGCTCCTACACGCTCCTCCGACATCTATTGTATATTCTCCTCTCCTATCGCTATTTCATCAGGCGCTACCACTCGTTCGCCCACCTTTTCCACAAATATGGCGTTTTCACTGCAGTAAAGCTGACATTTTCCGCACACGGTGCACTTGCCCTCATCTATTAAGACAGGCGGGAAAAACCCTCTTTCATTAGAAACTTCGCCCAGCTTCAAAATCTTCTCCGGGCAAAATCTGATACACTCGTCGCAGTCTTCGCCACCCTTGCAGAAGTCGGCAATGATCGTTACCTTCCCAACAGGTATTGTACACTCTTTTAAGTTCCAATACCGTGCTGATAAATCCTCATCTTTCATACGTGGCTCGCCTTGTTGTGTTCGTTATTTGTTATTCAGGTTCTTCTCCAATTAAGTTGGAGAAGAGGGTCCAAGGATTCAAGGGTTTGTTTTCTAAAGACTTTATCAGCGCCGTTAACATTCTTTCAAGACTTTATCAGCGCCGTTAACATTCTTTCGATTTCTGCGATGTCTTTCTTTAGTGTACCCAATTCACTTTTTTCAATGAAGCCCAAATCTCCTGCCAACAAAATCTGGGTTCATTTCTTTGAACCGCAATAGCGAGCGCATTCCCCGTAGCTTGCTGCGGGGATAGCGAGCGACTCTGAAAATGGCAGCGTTCCTTACGGTCGAAGATTCCTTCCAGCTTGCTGGAGGGGTCTTCAATATTTTTTTGCTTTTCACTTGAATCCTTGGAACCTCGACCCCTTGGATCCTTCAGTAGCTTTTAAAGCATTTGCACTCGAACCCTTGAATCCTTGAACCCTTGAACCCTCTATGATCACACCTGCTCAATTGGAGATGACACACTTATTTTACCGTAATTAACTACAACTAATCGGGAGATGATCCGTTATTCATTATTCGTTGTTTGTTATTGGGACCTGAAGCAAAGTGCCCCGTTCACGGTTCACGATTTTCGGAATTTGTAACCGGTCTCAAAGGCCGAAAGGTTCATCTCTTCAGTTCCTGGAGGGGCCGACTTCACTATGGCTGCCTTCAAGCAGTTCTTGTCAATGATAGATGTTGTTTTGCACACATACCCCATTAGGACGTTGTTAGCGACCACGACCCTGAACTCCTCCCGGGCAATTTGCGTTGCCGGTATCTTGAAAACCTTTACAGTCTTGGGTAGAGTTTCGAGCAAACGCGGATCAACCATTGATTCATCTACCACAACCGTGCCCTTGTTCTTGATGACCACCTCACCGCCCCGTTCCTTGGCAACAAGGTCAGACATCATGATGAGCAAATCCGGAGTCTCTATAAACGGATAATCAATTTGCTGAGAGGAAAGGAGCACATCCGTCAAGCAACTTCCCCCTTTCATCTCCGGTCCGTACCGCTTGGTCAGCGTGCTATTCAATTTGGGATCCATGTTCATGGCCGCAAGTATCAGGACCTTGCCGCCCTGAACAATCCCTTGGCCGCCGGTGCCTTCCATACGAATCTGCATATGCTTAATGCCACTTGCTCTCGATCGGAACTTCACGTCGAATTTCTTGTCAGCCAACTTCTTTGTCGATTTGACCAGACTCAGTTGCGGTCTTTCCCGAACTGGGGCATCTCGGAAAATGCCCAGGCTAATCTTCTTCATGAAGTCGCTCTGATCAACGTCTTCTTTACTCAACGTCTCCTTAATTTCAGCCTTCTCCAAGTACAGTGCCTCAAGAGACTTAATCTTATTGCGTCTCTCATAGAGTATACAGGGAACGAGAATCTCGATAAAGCTCGGCCCCCTGTTTTTCATGGCTGAAACCATACAATCAATAAGGTGATACGGATGTCCTGAGGTGGACCTCGCCACAAACGTGTAGCCGGCTGCCAGAGCCACGGCAACTGGATTGATTGGGATGTAAGGACTGCCACCCGATGTCGTGATAGTTCGTGCCCCCAGTGGTGTGGTTGGGCCGTGTTGGAAGCCTGTCATGCTATATCCGAAGTTGTTCATACAAAACACATTGACGTCAAGGCCGTGGCGGCCCAGAGCTAAGAAATGATTCCCGCCAATGCCCAGAATATCTCCATCGCCCCCCATGACAGAGACGTGTAGTTCGGGCTTAGCCAGTTTGACCCCAAGCGCCGTGGGTATTGCCCGGCCATGGGTTGCGTGAATGGTGTCAAGGTTAAGATAGCCTGCAACCCGTGAGGAACACCCGATCCCAGAGACCACCGAACATTTGTCCGCTTCATACCCGAGCTGTTGAATGGCTTCTATGAAGACGTTTTTTATCCTTCCAATTCTGCACCCCGAACACCAGATGTTAGGCATCAGCTCTTTTCTGAGAATATCGGCGTAAGGGTGCTGGTCTATCTCCATCTCTGACTCCTTGCTTGGGTCACTGGTCAATGGTCATTAGTCATTGGTCATTCTTTATTGGCCGTTGTCGCAGATAGCCCCAAGAAGTCATCTCTTAACTCGGACAAGCCGGAACCAAACAAGAATGTAGAATAATGAACAAGGAATTCTGAATGTCGAAGTTTTTCCTTCTTGATTCGTTGTTCGACATTCGTTATTCGTTATTCGTTATTCGTTGTTTCAGGATTATTTTCTGCCAGATAAAATACGAATCCCGCAACTAAGAAGCCAGTGACTCAATAGCCTCCAGGACCTCTTCAGGGGTATGGATTCTTCCACCCATCAGGTTCAAGCCCTGAACCGTCCCCTTCTTGATGTAACGTTCAACTTCAACTTTGACCTGCCCAGCGTTGATCTCGGCCACCACGAATACGCGCTTTTTTGTGTCGAGCTTTTGAATAAGATCCTTGGGGAATGGCCAGGCCACGATGAGCCGAATCATGGCAACTTTCAGCTTCTTTTTCCGTGCCAGCTTCACGGCGGCCCTCACCGAACGGGATTCAGACCCGTAACAGATGATAATGACCTCTGCATCCTTTACCGCCCCGAAGATTTCATACCTTACGAGCTTCTTGGCGTCCTTCTTGACCTTGTCGAGCAAATAACGAACCAACTCTTCTTGTCCGTCCGGATTGATCCGCGGCAGGTGCTTTTCCAGATCATGGGTGAGACCGGTCCAATGAAGTCGGTGCCCCTTACCCATGATTTTGAAATCCCGACGTTGAGGTATTGGGGGAAGTTCTGGAATGGTGATCGGCTCTTCCATGTGCCCAATAATCTCATCGAGCATCAAGACGACCGGAACCAGATACTTCTGAGAAAGCTTGCAGGCGTCATAGGTGAGATGTAAGGTCTCCTGCACAGTGTTGGGAACCAGAACGATTACCGGCCTGTCTCCGTGAGTTCCCCATCTTGCCTGCATCATGTCTCCTTGTCCCATCCACGTTGGCATTCCGGTTGAGGGACCTCCCCGTTGGACATTGATACAAATCAGGGGGGACTCAATCATGACCGCAAAGCCAAAGCCCTCTGACATCAGGCTAAAACCCGGACCCGACGTGGCTGTGACTGCGATAGCCCCGGCAAGCCCGGCTCCTGCGGCGGCCTGGATCGACCCAATTTCATCTTCCATCTGTATGAAGACCCCGCCACGTCTTGGAAC
>JAFDFO010000269.1 GCA_019309815.1 Deltaproteobacteria bacterium | reverse complement strand
TTGTTGCTATGAAACCCGAGAATTTCCCAAGTCATATTCAACCGTATCTAATCCCCCAGGTATCCGGCAATGTCGTTTACCGTTGCCTGGACTGTAAGGCGGAATATGACATCAGCCGCCTCCTCTACACGTGTCCTGAATGCCAGAGTGTGCTTCTGCTGGTAGACCTTGACTTCGACCGCTTGAAGGAGGTCGGTCCTGAAACGTGGCATCAGATCTTTGACTACCGAAAGATGCTTAACATCCCGGCACTTAAGGGGATTTATCGGTACCACGAGCTGATTGGACCGATGATGCCGCTCGATGCGGTCATCTACCTGGGCGAAGGCTACAGCTCCATGGTAGAGGCAAATGCGTACCTTCAGGATACGGTGGGGGCCCGGTTCTATTTCAAGAACGAAGGTCAGAACCCGAGCGCCTCATTTAAGGATCGGGGGATGGCGAGTGCCATGAGTTACATCAACCTCATGGTCAAGACCGGAAAACTCGCAGATGTCCTGGCAGTCTGTGCCTCAACGGGCGACACCTCGGCTTCTGCCGCCCTCTACGCGGCCTATCTTCAGCCCGGGGTGAAATCGGCTGTTCTCCTCCCGCACAAAAAGGTTACGGCCCAGCAGTTGGCCCAGCCGCTGGGAAGCGGGGCTGTGGTCTTTGAGATCCCCGGCGTTTTTGACGACTCTATGAAGGTGGTGGAGGCCCTTTCCGAGAAGTACAACGTAGCCCTATTGAATTCCAAGAACGCATGGAGAATATGGGGGCAGGAATCATATGCTTATGAAATTGCACAGGATTTTGACTATGACATGGCCCGCAAGGTGATCGTGCTGCCGATTGGGAACGCGGGAAACATCACCGCTATCATCAGCGGTTTCCTGAAGTTCTTCGACGTCGGCATCATAGATCGACTGCCCAAGATCATCGGCGTGCAGTCAACCCATGCCAACCCCGTGTATCGGTATTACCTGGAACCGGACCCTGAGAAGCGCAGTTTTGTGCCGGTCAAGGTGCGGCCGAGCGTGGCCCAGGCGGCCATGATCGGAAATCCGGTCTCAATGCCCCGCGTGATCCAGCTGGTGGAAGCGTACAACCAGAAGGCCGGGGCCCAGGCTATCTTCTTCTCCGAAGTAGAGGAACAGGACATCATGGACTGGCAGCTTACGGCAAACCGGAACGGGCACATCGCCTGCACGCAGGGGGGTGAGACCCTGGCCGGTCTGGTTGAGGCAAAAGGGCGTGGAATCGTTGACAAAAACGAAGTCGTTGTCCTGAATGCCACGGCACATGCCTTGAAGTTCGCCGGTTTTCAGGCCATGTATTTTGAGGACCGCTTCCCACCGGAATTTGAGATTAACCCTAAGGAAGCGCTACAAAATGCCCCCCGGTTGGTTTGCCCAAAGGACCTGGATGCAGTCCCCACTGCGGAAAAACCTCTTCAAGGGAAGGACTTTGATCGTTTTGTCCAGCGCACGGCCGAGGCGATAGCCGAGGCGCTGGCCTTGCGGACCAGAGAGCCGTGATGGTTTCGTAAGAAGTCAGACTGAAGCCCCGCCTGTCTCCCACCAGGTTCATGGGCTGCCGCCCATCATTTGATTGACTAATACTTTTGGTTCTTCTCCAATTTAGTTGGAGAAGAGGGTCCAAGGAGTCAAGGAGTCAAGGATTCAAGGGTTTGTTTTCTAAAGACTTTATCAGCGCTGTTAACATTCTTTCGACTTCTGCGATGTCTTTTTTTAGTGTACCCAATTCGCTTTTTTTGGTGAAGTCCAAATCTCCTGCGAGCAAAATATAGGTTCCCTTCCTTAAATTTTCTTTTGCTTTTCACTTGAATCCTTGGACCCTCTACCCCTTGGATCCTTCAGTAGTTTTTTAAGCATTTGCACTCGAACCCTTGAATCCTTGAACCCTCTGGGATCACACCTGCTCAACTGGAGATGACACATTTATTTTACCCTAATTAACTACAACTAATCGGGAGATGATCCATACTTTTCAAGCCGCGCACCACCCATATTGTTGACAACGATTTTTCGCCCTTCGCCCTTTTCATTCTTCAGATAAAGAGTGCCCCCTCTGGTTGGTACCCCCCGTGGCGTCATTGCAAAAGAGTTATTGACAAAACTAATGCCATCTCCACCACCCTGTGAAGTATCGAATTGAACGCCAGGATACTCATTTCCCAGATCAAACGCCTTTATCACCTCTTCATCATTGGTGTCGTCTCCATCATCCGTATACTCGTATTTAGAATTGGCAGGGTTGTCGTCTACAAAAAGGGTGTAGCTAGGCCCTGTAGAAAGAACCATACCACACCGAACGTTCCGACTGACCGCCCGCAACCTGGCCAACTGGATAGCAGAGTAAAGCTGCCGTGCAGCGCCGTTCAAATGGGCCGTGGGCTTTATGGTAAGATGGTAGGTCGGGACACCGATGCCGATTACCAGCGTCAGGATGACGACAACGACAATGAGCTCCACCATGGTGAAGCCGCTGTTACCCTTGATGGTTTGTGATGTGAATAGAGATCGCATGATACCGGGATATGGAGAAATATTCGCGCCATGCATCCAACGTAGTGGGGGTGACCTTGCCACAAACCCTTTGAATTGCAACGCTCGTTAATTGCGGGGTAAATGCGGACGAGAACCTGGTGTGAAGATAGGGAAAAATCTTGTGCGATGTGCGATGTGAGATGTGGGATATGAGATATGAAACATCCCATTCGCACATCACATATCATTGTGTTCTATAGAGGGACTTCTTAACAGTCCCTCAGCCATATCTTGCGGGGCCAGTGCTATAAAATAGTTTAATAGTTATTAAAACATTTGACACCTGGCAGCCCCCGACAGGTCCGGGCAGCTGTTTCTTAGGAGGATACATGCCCTTAATATTCTTACACAATTTCTGCAAACATCCCCTGCGTTGGATCTATGGCACGAAGATTGCTTTATATGTCAATATCATGCGATCTCTATCAAGGGTAACAGCGGCTTCACCATGGTGGAGCTGATTGTCGTTGTTGTCATCCTGGCGTTCCTAGCCGCCATCGGTATCCCGACCTACCACCTGACCATCAAGCCCACGGCTAACTTGAAGGGTGCCGCACGGCAGCTTTACTCTGATATCCAGTTGGCGAGGTTGCGAGCGGTCAGTCGGAATGTCCGGTGTGGTATGGTTTTTTCTGCAGGTCCCAGCTACATCCTTTTTGTAGATGACAACCCTCAAAATTCTCAATACGAATATACGGATGATGCAGACGATACCAATGATGAAGAGGTGATAAAGGCGTTTAATCTGGGAAATGAGTATCCTGGCGTTCAATTCGATACTTCGCATGGTGGTGGAGATGGTATCGATTTTGCCAATAGTTCTTTCTCCTTTTCATCTCGAGGTCTCCCCTCGCCAGATGGCGACCTTTATCTGATAAATCAAAAGGGCGAAGGCCGAAGGATCATTGTCAATATTATGGGTGGGGTGCAGCTTGAAAAGTATTAGTCTATCAAATAATGGGTGGCATCCAATGAACCTGGCGAAAGCCGGGCGGGGTTTCAGTCTCGT
>JAFDFO010000081.1 GCA_019309815.1 Deltaproteobacteria bacterium | reverse complement strand
TCTTCCACCGCCACCGCCGCCGCCTTCACCACCATGACCATTGCCACCATCAGCAGTAATGACGCCTGCCCCTTCCAGCGTATCAGCAATCAGCCAGACACTCCCGCCAGCACCGCCAGCACCTCGCTCGCCAAAATACGCATTGCCGTTTGCTGAGATCGCACCATCGATCGTTATGGTGCCACCTGTTGCGTTGAGCTTGATGGCGCCTCCGCCACTGCCGCCATAAGCGTATCGATGCCCCCCCCCGCTGCCTAAAGCAGTGGGCTGGTCAAACAAACCATAAGTGGCACGATATGCAGCACCTAAGCCGTCACCGCCTCTGCCGCCATGACTTCCTCCAGAGCCCTGATCACTGTAGGCAACCCCCGCACCAGGACCCTGGTTTGAAAGGAAACCTTGCCCATTGGCGTTAATGTGCCCATTTTCTCCCACAGTGATGTTCTGTGCATTGATGGTAATGCCTGTCCCGTGACGATTAGCCTCCGTACCACCTGAGGCCTCATTTACAGCAGAGGTATCGCCCCCACAGATAAGGGTGCCAGAAAGGACCTGCAAGCCATCAGGCCCCGTAAGCGTGAGCTCTCCGGCTGCATTGACAAAGTCACCGTTCAAGGTAACCTGACCGTTGTAGTCATCCTCAAGGATAATAGAGTCCAGATTGTCCTCAACCGCATCCAGAATACAGTTGGTGCTCGAGTAGGCACCGTCGAATATGACTGAATCTCCAATGCCCGGTATTCTGCCTGTTGACCAGTTATTCGGATCTGACCAGAGACCATTTCCGGTGGTGCTATTCCAGTACGCAGTGTCAATAACGGCATCACTTTGATATACACTGCTATCCTCGCCATTTCCGGTAGGCGACATGTTATCATCACCCTTTGGACCTCCGCCCGTATTACTGGAAGTGAGCAGAACATTGTTCTGAGAATCATAACTCGTCTTTATCCACTCGGGGGAGCGAACAGCACTAGATATACGGACCTCGTCGATTGAACCGTCCAGGAAGGAGTTTGAGCTTTTTCCTTGGTGGGTAGCTATGTACACATTGGTATCTGTTACATTGTTGACAGATACGGAACCAATATCTGCCAAATCCCTTAGGAATCCATCAACATAGATTCTTAGATATGCCCCATCTTTCACGGCCACAAGGTAGTGCCATTCTCCAAGACTGATGGGATCAGGACTGGCTGCCTTGTAAATAGCCGTACCACTTTCTATGGCAAAACTCGGTTTATCACTGTCGGCTCCATCACACAGACTGACCGACCACTCATTTGTTCCAGGAGATCCTCCCGTGTTCCACTTGTTGACAAAACTCCGGGTTGACCAAGAAACGGTTGGACTGTCTTTTCTGACCCATCCTGCGACAGTGAAATCATTGGCCCCAAAATCCAAGCTGGCATCATCAGGCACTTCAACATACTGCCCATTGGCATTGAAATCTAAACTCCCATCAACTTTTCCGGCAATCTGGTCATCTGCTGTCATAAAGCCACCGGTAGATCCATGATTTGTATTGGCCGTGGAATCCATAATCTGGGGAGAAGTCCCGGAAGGGTCTTCGGATAGATGCCAAACCGCCACGTAGCCAGAGTCCCACACCCCGTTGGCATTCTCCTGATTAGACGCACCGCTGTTGCCATAATACATATAAAATGTGGTAGGCTGACTGGTACGAGAGGTAAGTAGAGTATTGTTTTCAGAATAGTAGGAAGCCTTTATCCAGGCCGCAGAACGAGCACTGTCGGAGATGCGAACTTCGTCAATTACGCCTTTTGTTGGCCATGTGCTAGTCCTGCTTCCCACGTAAAGCGGAAAATCATTTGGGACCATAGAAGGAATGGCAGAACTGCTACTGGCTCTGATCACGCCATCTATATAGATATACCTGAGATCGTTAGCAGTATCTATCACTCCCACAAGGTGGTGCCATCTTCCAGTCGTAAAACCTTGGCCTCCAGGGTAGAAGCCATACGAAGCCCCATTGCGGTAAGAAAGCAATATGTCTCCAGTGTTACGAACCCACATCCCATAAGCTCTTCCAGTACTTGTATCACCCTTTATGGCCACCAAGTTCCATTCTGTTGGGTAGCTATCTATTTTGACCCATGCTTCAATTGTAATGACTTCTTGAATGTCCAAGCTCGCCGAATCCTGCATCTCCACATAATCATTACTTCCATCGAAATCCAAAGCGCCATCCATCTTGCCGGCTACTTGGTCATTCGACGTCATAGAGCCACCGGCAGCCCCGTGATTCCCATTGGCAGTGGAATCCTGCATCTGGGGGTCAAGCCCCGCAGGGTCTTCGGATAGGTGCCAGACTCCTTTATAGTTGACATCCCATACTCCCAATGGATTCTGCTGATCACCAGCCCCGCTGTTTCCGTAATACATATGAAGTACCGTATCCTCGGTGGCACTGACTGTGGGTATCTTCACATGGGCAACCAGCTCCTCATTTCCTGCCGTGTCCACGTATTTCTCTATCTCATGGTCCAGTTTTGTTATTCCATCTGAAGCAGTAAAGAGGATATCGTCAGCATCTGACTGGGCTCTGCCAAAAACATCTGAGTTTGAAGAGTCTAGTTTGACTGCTAGTGGAAAGCTGGTTAACTCTGCATCTATTCTGGTATGGTCGATGGAAAACCTCTGTGAGTATTGCCAACTTCCACTGTACCATGCAGGAGGAGCTGAATGGTCTTCCTCTATATACTTGCCCGGGCTCATAAACGGGATCTTGATATGCGCAACAAGCTCTTCATTTCCCACGCTGTCCACATATTTCTCTATCTCATGGTCTAATTTGGTGGTTCCGTCGGATGCCGTGAAGAGAATGTCATCTCCATCTGATTGGGCATAGCTAAAGACGTCAGAGCTTGAAGCGTCCAATTTGACGGCCAAGGGAAAGTCAGCTAAGGCCTCATCTATCTTAGTATGGTTTACGGTGAACTTTTGACTGTACTGCCAACTCCCATTGTACCAGGCCGGAGGGGGGCTGTGGTCTTTCATGATTCCACGTGTGGTTCGACCCGTGAAGCTCGTTGAATTATAGCGAAGGTAGACACGACCTGCACCACCGCCGCCACCATAACCTGCGCCAGCGCCTCCCTGAGCCTGGATACTGCCTCCGCCGGCTAACGTGTCACATATGACCTTAATACTTCCTCCTGAGCCACCGCCGCCATTACTCACGCTTTCAGCAGAATCACCATCACAGACTAAGAAACCGTCGATGGTTATCGTACTACTCGCCTCTAAATCAATCGCTCCACCGCCTGAACCGCCACCCGGTGAGCCGCCGCCCGAACCCAAATATAGCGGATCTGTAGCCGACCCGTAAGTTGAGCCACCCTGTCCTCCATCATCTGAATCTCCTCCTGCACCGCCGTAGCCTCCACCTCCACCATAACCGGCCCCGCCTGTGCCACCGGCACCCGGCCCCTCATCATGGGGAAAGCCCTGGCCTGCAGCGGTAATGCTTCCACCATCACCATCAACGCCATGGATGTTGATGTTGGCTGCATTTATGGCAACGCCTTTGTTGCTTCCGCCAGTCGTCGTAGTGACTACGGACAGCAGTGTATTGTTCTGAGAGTGATAGCTCGCCTTTATCCAGGCAGGAGTGCGGGCAATACCAGAAATGCGCACTTCGTCAAGACGTCCATTAAAACATCGGTTAGGTATTCCATATGAATGATTGTAATAAATGTCTCCTACTTTCCCTATGAGATGATGAGTGGTCCCACCATCATATCCCACTGTTCCTGATGAACCTAGAGAAAGCGAATTTACTATCTGGCCATTCACATAGAAATGCCCCGTAGTTCCGTCCTTGACTACTCCAACTAATTGCCATTCTCCGGCAATGTAGGAATTTGTACTTGAATGAGTCATTGCGTTATCATTGTCACCATTTATATCAAAGGCTATACGTCCAGTACTGTATAGTCCAAATAGCCAGCCGGAATCGACACCTTGAATCTCATACCTGTTATCATAAATAGCTCCGGCATCATTCGTGTCCGGATGAACCCATGCAAAAATGCTAAACGATTCTGATGTGAAATCAGCATTCGACCCATCCGTGACGTCAACAAAATCATCGCTCCCATCCAAATCCAAAGCTCCACCTATCCTACCCCCAACCTGGTCGTCTGCAGTCATGGCGCCACCGGAAGTAGCATCATTATTGTTGGACGTGGAATCATGTATAGTTCCTGTGGGGTCTTCCGACAGATGCCAGATTCCCGTATAACTCGCATCCCAGACTCCAGCAGGATTCTCCTGATTTGCAGCTCCGCTGTTTCCATAATAGATGTAAAACACAGTATCCTCAGTAGCACTCACGGTGGGTATCCGCACATGGGCAACCAGTGCTTCATTTCCTGCACCGTCTTCATACAGCTCTATCTCATGATCTAGTTTAGTCATCCCATCTGAGGTGGTGAAAAGAATGTCATCCCCATCGGATTGGGCCGTCCCGAACACATCGGAGTCACCAGGCCCCAGTCTAACCACTATGGGAAAGTCAGTCAGAACTTCATCTATTATGGTGTGATCTATGGCAAGTCTTTGACAATAAGGCCAACCTGGATCATACCAGGCAGGGGGAGGAGAGCGGTCCATGTATGTTCTAAAAATATCTCCTTCAGTAATAATCTTAGCAGTATCCGTACCATCACCACTGGTGCCTACGTTGACGTTCCCTATCACCGTTACGGTATTGTCACCAAGAATCTTCAAAGTGGCATCATCGTCAACAGTAATGTTGTTAACGGTTGCATCATCTCCCAGCACAACATAATGATTGGAACCGCTGATGCTAAGGTCTCCATTGAGTGACAGCGCGCCACCGTCGGCAATAATCTTGATGTGGTTCTGTGAATCCGTGGTCCATCCGCTGATAGCCACGTCTTCAGTCAACGGGTCATAGCACTCAGCCACGGCAATGGCCGAATCACTCGGATTAACAATAATTACATAATCTACATTCTCTATGGCATAGACCTGTTCACCTGGCTGAAAAGTGCCCGAAATGTTTTTGATCAGGATCTGCGTGGATGTGACGTGAACCGCGGTACCAGCGGCTGATGAAGTCTGGCCTGTGACGGTGGCACCGTCACTGATGGAGCCATTAATGCCATTGTGATAAAAAACCCTCGTGCCCGCAGCCGTCAGATCACAACGATTACTCGTCTGCCAATCACTGAGCGTAGAATAGTCCCCACCGCTGTTTTTGATGGTGCACACGAACTCCGTAGCCGCATAGCTTCCATTAGCCCCAAAAAGGAGCAGGCCAATTACAAGCCATACCATCCAGCCTCTTTTGAGCGTTTTCATCTCTCTAATTCCCCAAGTCGTGTTACCCACATCACTGTTTGCCAAAACGTTAAAATCACATCAAATATGATTACCTCTCAAAGGTCATTATTTTGACAGTTCGGCTGTCCATATAAGTGCCCTGAATGCTGTCGAACCATGGTGTTTTTAGTCGAAAACTCAACTGTATCAGACCATCAATGCTGGGAAGCCCCCTCTGACATGCATTTGAAGCATCTTCCTCCAAATCCCACATTTATAGGTCTCACTGTGGCACATTCATTGCACTTTTAAACCTTTCCCCTTCTGCAGAACCCTCACTTTTTCTAATTATTATAAAGAGTTAATTGCAATTTACGTACCAATCCCTGTGGGCCGTTTTGGGCCCATGTTTTCGACCAATTGGCTGGACAAGCAGACTAGTTTGTTTGCTCAGTGAGACTATAGGGATGTTGGGATGTTTTGAGGGTAGCTGACATGAATGCGGTATGTTGGAAAGCTACTTCTGAGGAAGGAATATGGAAACTTTCCACCCATTCACGCGCTGTGCGTGTTCGGGTATCAGAAATGGATTGAAAGGGAAGGATTTGAATAGGTTACTTACTGGTCTTGGCTAGAGGCTTTTGTTTGCTTCGGGCCCTCCGTATGCCCCCATATCATTTCTTGATCCATCAGGATCATTGAAAATAGGATCGGGATTTCCGGTATCCAGACACGGTGAATCCGGCTTCAGGCGGAAATCTCCATTCTCCGAGTCAGCAAACACAGGATCCGCAGAGATATTTCCAGTCACTCCCCGGAAGTCGCCGTCTCCTATGTTTGAATGGTCAGGCCTTGACGAGGAGCTGAATGACGCAGCGTAGAGGTCATCTCTGTTTTCCCAAAGAATGTTATTGATTATTCTTACGGAGCCTCCTTCAAAGAATATACCCCCGCCGAATGACGCCGTATTTCTTGAAATGGTATTGTTGATGATTCCGGAATAGGATCTATCGCACGATATGCCGCCTCCGGATTTTGCCTTGTTCTTCCACAGAATATTATTGGTGATACGAGGCGTATCTCTATTGCAGAAGATACCCCCTCCTGCGTTGGATGCTTCATTCCTGACGATCCTGTTGTTCACCACTTTTGGTGAAGCCATGAGAGAGAATATGCCTCCTCCAAACCGAACAGCCCTGTTTCCTGATACCACATTGTTTTTTATGATGGGCGAAGACCAGGGCGCACAGAAAATGCCACCGCCAAAGACCGCGTTATTGCCGGTGATAATGCTGTTAGTGATAGTGGGAGATGAAGAGGGTGCACAATAGATCCCACCTCCCCTGACGGCTTTGGTATCTACGTTGTTTCTGCTCGTAACGGTGAATCCATCAATGACAGCACGAGAGTCTTCCGCCAGTGTAATGACTGGGTTGCCCCCTCTTCCCTCAATAATCGTATCCCGGGCTCCCTTGGCACTTTTCAGGGTTAAAGACTTTTTTGAAATGTAAAGGTTACCCGAAGACAGCCGATACAAGCCGGATGCAACGATGATCGTGTCCCCGGGTTCCGAAGCATCGACAGCTTCTTGAATTGTCGGGTAGTCATTGGGAACTTGCAGCGTCCCGGCTGATGAATTGGTTGCGAACACAAAAATGAACAGGATGCCCCATAGAGCGATTCTCCCCCCCTTGCATATGACTCGCAGGCTGTGCTGTTTTCTGTTATCTCTAAACTGCTGCATTTAGGGTACCTGCGTCAGAACTATCGCTCTTGCCATCCAACAAAATCAATGCCTGCTGTAACATTTTCATAAATGTGGTTGCCCCTCAGTATGGCCGAAGGAACGTTGAACAGTCTCACGCCTGCAGTCAAATTACCATAGATCTCGTTGTCTTCAAGGATCGCCTCATCCACATTCAAGAAGATTATCCCTGCTCTCCGGTTATCAAAAACCGTGTTGTTCGTCACATCAACTTTATCCAACTTTGACAGCCTCATCCCCGCCCGCAATTCACCGTAGACCTTGTTCTTCTCAATCACCGCTACGATATGAGTGTTGTCGCCCCCGAGTCCCCTCAATCCAATGCCTCCCCTTCTGTTCTCGTAGAAAACATTGTTTCTGATGACTAAGGCTTGCTCGTGCGAATCCAGATTGATGCCACCCACGCCAGAGCCATTCCTGTAACACACATTGTTTTCAATGATAGGTCTGGCATATTCTCTCACCCCAATCCCGGGTGCGTCCGGGTCTTCGTCCGCGGCATCAGGAAATCGATTATCGAATACTTCATTATCCGCCACCAGGGCAGCAGAATTCGGCCCATTAGATATCCCTGGGCCGAAGTTGTCATAGATAACATTGTTGCGGATAACTGGCTTGGCAACTGTCTCAAGTGGCGGTCCCATTCCCATTCCCAAACCAGTAGATAGTATCCCGCCCCAGCTGCGGTTCTTCGTCACGATATTGTTGACTACTTCAGGCGAACAGCCACGAATTTCCATCAGGAAGAGGTTGATGCCAGAGACGTACTTGGGCATATTCATTATTGTGAAACCGTCCAGTCTCATCGGGGCAGTGGTATCTTTAGGAAAGCTCACCAGGTAACCAGGGGACTCGATCCCCGTTCCGTCGATGATGGTCCTTGCGGTCCGTTTCAACACTTTCTTATTGCCCGGGCCGTCCACCAATTCATTCCCATCGGTGCCGGCCTAGCTGACCAGGCTTACCCCTTCCTTCATCTCGATACGCTCGTTGTATCGACCCGGCTTCACGTACACGGTATCCCCGAAACTGGCTGCATCAATGGCTTCGCCGATTGTCGTGTGCTGGTCAGGCACCAGGATCTCCTTTGCTGCAACGCCCTGGGCAAGCACAGCAATCAGCAAGAAGAGAAATATGCCGGTTTTCGTGGCCCCGCCGGGCAACCTCCCGGCCCTGGTTGTTTTTTCGTTTTCTAACATGTAGTCCTCATTAAGTGAGGCTGTGAGCTACGCCGTGACACCGGCCACAAGCTGGAAACCGCTCCAACATGTCATCACCGTGGGTCTGTGGATGACATTCTCGACATCGAATAATCCCCCGATGTTCAGGATGACATTTGGTACAGCTAAGCGCCGTATGTTTGGTCTTGCTTTCCTTTAACAGATCATATGCATGCTGGTGACAACCAGAGCATGTTTCCTGGGTAATATCCTTTGGGTATACGACTTGAAGCGCTTTGTGCGGTGGATGACACATGATGCACTCAGCCTCAGTCATTTGTCTTGTGTGGGGCTGATGGCATTCCATACACTCAGGAACATGCCCATGCCTGGTGTGGTGGCAAGTGATGCAATATAACTCCGTGTGCTGGGTCACATATGTCTTGATATCTTTGTCCGCCTCGGGATGGCATGCGTGACAGCCTTGCTCCAGCCCTCGATTGGCATTTAGCCTCATCGGGGCATGGGCATCGTGACATCCAGCACATTTTGCCAGGTCCGGTCCATGGGCCTGCCCATGACAGGTTCCACACTTGGGAAGGATGTCTTCATATGCTACCTTTCCCGGGCGATAGATATGGTAGCTTTCGTGGCATTGATGACACGGTATCTTATGTTTGCCCCCGTCGTTTTTCAAAAGGTCATAGTAACGGGTGTGACAGCGCCCGCACTCGGATGTCTCAAGGGGTTGAATCTTCATGTCGTAGGGAGGCGCGATCTTTTT
>JAFDFO010000080.1 GCA_019309815.1 Deltaproteobacteria bacterium | reverse complement strand
ATCTGATATCTGATCAGCCACCTTGTCAGGGTGCCCCTCGGTCACTGATTCAGAAGTGAATAGGTAGTCTCTCTTGCTCATCTGTTCTCCTTCATTCGGTTGTTCATATCCACAAGGATGATCGAAGGCTCGAAGTCTCGCGCAAGTTTGTCATCCATGGTGGTATAACAGGTTATGATGATGAGGTCTCCCGGGACCCCTTTGTGGGCTGCCGCGCCTTTGAGGACAATGGTTCCTGAGCCCGCGGCTTCCTCTATGGCATAGGTCTCAAATCGTTCGCCATTGCTGATGCTGTAGACTTGAACCAATTCATAGGGAAGGATGTTTGCTGCTCTCATCAGATCAGCATCAATCCCCAGGCTCCCTTCATAGTCCAGGTTAACGTCAGTAACGGTTGCCCGGTGAATCTTAGATTTCAGAATAGTTCTATTCATTGGTTTAACTATTGTCGATTACATATTGAAGGCTATACCAGTCAATATTCAATATTCAATTGTCAATCTTCAATTGGTTTCAATATGGCATTATCTATGAGCCTTGTACCGCCCACCCGTACAGCCAGGGCCATCAGGGTTGGTCCGTCTACCCGGTCCACCTCCTCGAGTGTGTCCGGATCACACAGGGCCACATAGTCAATTCGTGTATGAGGATAGGAGCCGATAAGTCCCGAAGTCGAGCGGGTGAGGTCCGCGGAGTCACTTATGCCTTCTGCCACGGCTTTCTGAGCCTGTTGTAAAGACTCAGAGAGTGACAGGGCGGACCGTCTTTCGTCTTCGGACAAGTAGGTATTCCTGGTGCTCATGGCAAGACCGTCCGGCTCGCGGACAGTCGGGACCCCTATGATTCTTGTGCCGAAACTTAAATCACGCACCATGCATCGAATAATAGCCAACTGCTGATAGTCTTTCTCTCCAAAAATGGCTACCTGAGGCCGCATTATGTTAAACAGCTTGGCTACCACAGTCGCAACTCCACGAAAATGGTTCGGTCTCGACGGGCCGCAAAGGTGGCGAGGTAGCAGCTCCAGATCAACGTGGGTCTGGAATCCTTCCTCATACATCGCCCTGGCCTCCGGGGCAAAGACAACATCGACCCCCACTGACTCAGCCAGAGTCATATCGCGGTCCAGATCTCTTGGATAACGTTGAAGGTCTTCTGCAGGACCAAACTGCTTGGGATTGACAAAGATGCTGACAATCAGGGCGTCCCCGTGTTTTTGCCCCTCACGCATAAGGGCCAGGTGACCCTCATGCAGGTAGCCCATTGTAGGAACCAAAACAACTGTCTTGCCACTTTGCAGCAGACGGATCGCCTCCTGCCGCATGTGATCTATGGCTGTGATCGTTAAGATCTGCCCCTCCGCACGCAAAAGAAAAATTAACTTAATTCATTATGGTATCTCTGTCAATACGCCTTGTCCTCCAAATTTCCGTTGGATATGGCTAAAACACAAAAATGGTATTAAATAGGATTGACGTAGCATACATAGAGGCTATATTTATGAAATATAGCCCAAGAAACTCTTGGCACAAATTTATTGGAGATGGTTTGTCTTATGATTGATTTTCAGTCCTGCTCAAGGCCCCGTATCGAGAAAGGGAAGTTCTTTTTCCTATGTGCGGTGATCTGCATTGCCGTTTTCCTCTATGCTCCGACGTATGCGGAAAACGATCCCAACT
This sequence comes from Deltaproteobacteria bacterium, assembly GCA_019309815.1. GTDB lineage: Bacteria > Desulfobacterota > Desulfobacteria > Desulfobacterales. Next base: position 11,746 of record JAFDFO010000080.1, on the reverse strand, counting down.
CAAAACCTGATGGCGAGACTTACGACGTCACTGAGAGCGCACAGATCAACCGCATCATTCCTTCCAAGCCCAATGACCTCTTCGTGGTGTTAGAAAACGGACTTGTCGTGTTGATTCGTGAATCCCATGGATCACCCGTCATCTCATGTCGGGTTCTGGTCAATACTGGATCGATGTATGAAGGGAAGAGGATGCAGGGGGGGCTCTCCCACTATCTGGAGCATGTGGTTTCAGGCGGCACAACTTCCGAGCTGACCGAGACACAGATCCAGGAGCGCCTCCAAGCCATAGGTGGGGCGACAAACGCCTCTACGGGCTACCGGCACACAGTCTATTTTATCAAGACTACAGGAGCGCACTACAAAGAGGCCCTGAGCCTCCTGTTGGCCTATGTCAGCGACTGTCAGTTTAATGAAACCGAGTATGAGCGCGAGAAAGGGGTTATTCTTCAGGAATATCAGATGGGTGAAAACAGTCCGTCGCACCAGCTCTGGCACTTGTTTATGAAGACGGCATACCTCGAGCATCCCGTTCGATACCCGGTGATTGGGAACAAAGAGATCTTTATGAGCATGGATAAAGAGGATCTGGAGGCTCATTATCGCCGATGGTATACGCCAGAGAACATGGTCGTTTCAGTGGTAGGTGCTGTTGACAAGAAAGCGGTCCTCGAAACAGTACTCGAGCTTGCCGAAAACATGAAAAGGACCTCAAATCCCCCGTATGTGCTTCCGGCGGAGCCGGCCCAGCTCACCGAGCGGCGAGTCGAAAAGAGCCTGCCTATGGCAAGGACCACGCAGGCTAAAGTGGGCTTTCGCACGGTGACTTTGGCCGATCCGGATCTTTATCCCCTTGATGTGCTGGCTGTGATTATGGGTGATGGCCGTACTTCGAGGCTATATGAAAACGTGCGCGACAAGAAGGGGCTGGTCCTTTCAATCAGTGCTTGGAGCTGGACCCCTGTTTTTACAGAAGGCCAATTTTTTGTCTCCATGGATCTCGCATATGACGATCTGTCCGAGGCGATTGATGCGGTCTTGGCAGAGGTCTCAGCCGTTCAGAAGAAGTCGGTTAGTGAGGAAGCTCTGACGCGGGCAAAGAACAAAGTCGCGGCAAACTACATCTTTAGTCAGGAGTCTGTCCAGAGCCAGGCCGGGCAGCTTGCCTCGGACTGGGTGGCGACTGGTGATCCTTACTTCAGCGAGGAGTATGTGTCAAAGATTCAGGAGGTAACACGGCAAGACCTGACGCGCGTGGCTGAGAAATACCTCAGAAGGGAACACATGACGATCGCAGTCATCAAACCACCAGGGGATTCGTCAAAAGCTCCGGGGTCGACTGCACCAACGTCTGGCGTTCAGCCAGAGATTCACAAGATCACGCTGCCCAACCAGATGGTCCTTCTTCTGCAGAGGAATACCGCTGCCCCCATTGTTGACATGAAGTTCGTGGTGCGAGGAGGGCTTCGGTTTGAACCAATCGACAAACCCGGCCTTTCTCAGTTTATGGCATCCCTTCTTACCAAGGGGACCAGGAACAGGTCCAAGATGCAGATTGCCGAAGCCATCGAGGATGTGGGGGGATCGATCGGATCGGGTTCCGGACATAACACTGTCTCTGTTTCCGTTTCTGTGCTGAAAGAGCACTTCGATGTCGGGCTGGATTTACTTTCCGACGTGGTGCTGCACCCGACGTTTCCCCAAGCCGAGATCAAAAAGCAGCGCCGAGAAACGCTGATGGCCATAGAAAAGCTGGATGAGAACTGGACAACAGAGATCATGCGGCTCTTCAAACGCCATTATTACCATGAGCACCCCTACCGGAATGATGTAATCGGTTCGTCCAAAGCTGTGGAGAGCTTTTCTCGTGGAGGCATAAAGGATTTATATGAGGCTGTCATGATGCCGAACAACTCCGTTCTCGCCATATTCGGAGACATTGATCCAGAGACAGTAAAGGCAAGCATTGAAAAGGCTTTCGAAGGTTTTCGACCGGCTGTTCTGGAAGAGCCCATCATCGGGATGGAGACTGAAAACATTGTGCAGGACGAGACCTTTGGAATAGTTAATGAGAAGACTTCCGCAGCCATGGTTGTCGGGTATAACGGAATGACGCTTACCGACCGCGACCGCCCTGTGGTGGATGTCATAGACGCGATTATATCCGGTATTCGATACCCCAGCGGATGGCTCCATGACGCTCTGAGAGGTGGGGACAGAAGCCTTGTCTACGTCGTGCATGCCTATCCCTCTTTTGGGGTTGATGGGGGGTACTTCGGAATTATGGTCCAGACCACGCTGGACAACTATGATGCTGTGGTTGAGGCCATTCAAAGTAAGATGGCACTCATTCAGGAAAAAGAAGTGGCTCCTGAGACATTAGAGCGGGCTAAGGCGATGTGCATCACGGCCCAAGAGCTCGGCCTGGAGAAAATCTCATCGCAGGCTTCCAGTGCCGCAACGAATGAAATTCTAGGATTGGGGTATGACTATGAGAGGCTGTATCCTGGTTTTATTAAGAGTGTGAGTCCTGCTGAGGTTTTGCGTGTGGCGAAGAAGCTCTTTTCGAACCGCCTGATCGTATCGACGAAACCCGAACAATTGAAAATTGAAGATTGAAAATTGAAGATTGTTTTGCGTACGGTCAATCGGTCCAGTCTTTTCAATATTCAATGCTACTTATGTGTCATGAAGCAGCGTAAGTATTTCTGAATGACCTCGTAAAATTGAAAAATGTCAGGCCATTTTCGTAGTTGATTTGCGAAAGGGCCTCGGGCCTTTCGATTTCCTGCTGCTTGTACAGCTGATTGCCCAACGCACGGATTCTCTTCATGCACTCCTTCTTTACTAATTCACCCTTGTTGTATGTCTTCAGAATCTTGAGCACTACCCAATAGGATTCGAAATAGGTTTTGAGGAAGCTGGCAAAACAGAGCAGTTTCCGAAAACCTATTGCCGTGATGTTGTACGTGTCGGGGAGAGAACGGTGAGGAATGAGTATGGCATCATCAATGAAGGCTTTGAGGGTTTTCCTGACCATTATTGCCGGTGTTCTGTCTACGTCATAAGCGAACTCGTACTTGAAAAAGTCCTGCAACAACTCATAGTCGGAATGCAGGGCGGATGCCGAGAACTGAAAAGCATCGTAGGAGAGGATCGCCAAGGCCGTGTAGGCCGCTGGCACAAAAAAGTGAATGCAGTTGTTTTTGTAATATTCAAGATTGAGACGTTTGTTCTCCGCGACGAGATACCATTCCTCATCTGCTGCGGTATCATCTTGTCCTTTAGTTTTTTGTTTCCCGATGAATTTTCGATCGTCATACGTGCTCAGTACGTTTTGCACTGCATGATAAGGATCCGTTATGTTCTCTGACAACCGCACCTTCTGAGAGAGCAAGTAGTGCAGGTAAGTTTCCACATAGACCATTAGCTCGTCATGGCTGAAACGGGTTTTGGGATAGTTCAAGATGGCTGAGGCTGTGAGCGATTGAGCTGTGACCACCGAGATACGATTGATGGCATTAATAATTCGATGCGAGAGGTTGCGGCCGAACGCCTGGAATTCAGCTTGTGTCATATCCTCAAGGGAAGGATTGGCGTTTGACACCAAAGCCTTAAGGGAAATCGGATCGGCGAACTGGACATATATGCGACCATGCCGCTTCTTCAGAACCTTTCGGGCCCGAATCAGCTCCCAGAAACTCTCCTGTTTCTTGCCAAGGCCTTCCAGTTCCTTCAGAATGGCAGTTTCTTCCAAGAGGCGGTCATATCCAACAAAGATGGGCACGAAGATCAGGTCTCGAGAGACGCCATTCTTGAACGCATCCAGGAGAATAGAAACCAACCCAGTCTTCGGAAGAACCAGTTTTCCTGTTCGACTTCGACCCCCCTCAATGAAGAACTCGATATTGACACCTTGTTTAATTAGCTGGTGCACGTATTTTGCGAAGACAGCCGCATACAGTTTTGCTCCGCGAAAGGTTCGCCTGATGAAGAAGGCGCCGCCTTTCCTGAAAAGGGTTCCCATTGGCCAAAAGGCAAGATTGCGCCCCGCCGCTATGTGGGGGGTCGGCATGTTATTTTTGAACAGAAGATAGTTAATGATCAGGTAGTCAAAATGACTTTTATGACAAGGGACAAAGACAAGAGGGGCTCTTGTTGCCGCACTTTTCACTCGGTACAGCCCTTCCATATCCACCGTGACGTCCTCGAACATGGTCTTCCATATCCATCCGAAAATCTTTGCAAGTGTCTGAACCAGAGTGATACTGTAATCCGCCGCGATGTCGTCCAGATAATTATTTGCCTCTTTGTAGATTTCGTAAACATCCTTGCCTTGGGATTCAGCATACTGCTTCATAAAATCCTGGAATTGTTCATCTCGCAATATCAGTTCTTTCAGCTCGACGGGTGTTTTGAGGACAGGCCCCGTAATACTCTGGCGGTGGCGATCCATTTGCTCCAACAGTCTGTTGCGGAGATTGAATGCGAGCTGTTCAAGGTCTCGATCCTGGTTGTCGGGCTCATTGAGGAAATCCTTCAGATTCAGCGGATCGGAAACTTCGACAAAGAGTTTCTGGGGGGAGCGCAAAACAACCATCCATCGCCGGAGCCTCCCCGGGTTTTCCTCACTGCCAAGGAGAACGTCAATAAGACTGCGGGGTGGGCGATGTGGCTTTTTGCTGAAAAAGAGCCACTGAGGGACAACGTATATTGGCCGGTTGATCGTTTGTTGCAGTTCGATGAGATATGTGGCAGGGCCCTGCTTGGCCTTGACCAATCGTCTATAGAAACTCTTTGGGTCAATCAGAGAAAAAAAAGCTGCAGACCCGCTTTCCAGGCGGCGTTTGAAGAAGCCGGAATCATAAGGGTTCGGAAAGGTCCCGTGTTTCAAGAGATGATTCAGATGGGCATAAGCCATCCGGAGCAAACGGGAGATCTTCTGCCACAGCAATATCCTGTATTCAAAACCGATTTCCGGAAAAGGCACCCCTTCTTCTTTATATCGGACATGATAGAAGAGGTATTCAAAGCGACTCCGATACTTGGAGACGTAGACAACTATCCCTTTCTTGGAGAGTGTCTTTAGATAGGCCACCTGATTGGCGTTCATATGAACGTCGGCAAACACCGACCTCAGAATCAAGGTTGACAGGAAACCCGATTTCTTTGGCAGGCTGCAGGCGTAATGCTCGTGATGGCGCTGTAAGGCAGCGTCTATCCACGCCTTAATCGTTTCTTTTGTTCGTTGCGCCAGTTGCACGCCTTTTCGTCTCTTGATTTAGGGGCCTAGCCTTGGTCGGAACACGCTTTCAGCGGAGTGGAATACCGGCATGAAAAGAGAAGTGAGAGCCTATATAAGAACCAAGACGCAAGGCAAGTGAGAATATCACGCCAAGCGGCTCTTGCCTTGCGCCCGTTACCACCCTTAAGACATATGATTGAATTGGCCACGGCCTTGAGACCATAGCCGAAAGAATGAGAAAGCTTGTCCCAAACCGACAAATCGTCACAAAAGCCAATTGTCGAATTGGACGTGTCGGATGATAGCACAAAGTTTTCCTGTGTCAATTTGAAAATAGTGTGCTATAAGCGGCCTGCTATGGCAAGCACTGGTGACGTTGTCCTGATCTACCACGACGAACAACCGGCGTTTTTCGCTCAGATTCAAGATGTTTCGCCTGACCACAAGCGCGACTGGTACCAGGTGAAGCTTCTCGTCCTGCAGGTTCCCTTGACAGAGGTCACCTGGATACTGAAGGAGGAATATGTCAACGGGGAGATTTTCACGATGGATGGTGACAGCGTCAGGATGGAGAAGGTTACCGGGCGCCGTGGCGAGGCCGGAGATCGGCAGCCATCTGACAGGGGTTCTGTGGGCAAAGCCACCCCTGCAGGCGGCAAGGTGATTTCCATATTTGACCGAAAAAGGGGATAATCGACGTTTGGTGTTTTTGTACTTGATTTGCTTGATGGCCTGTGCTACGGAAATTTGACACATCAATTGGAACCGAATAATTCAATTATAAATAAAAAGGAGGATGGTGCAACATGAAGACACTGATTGGTGGGGCTGCTGCTGCGGTCCTCGGGATTATTGGTCTGGCAGTCTGGTGGAAACCCTTCCTACAGCTTTTGGCGGGTGCTATCCCGTTTGCTCTGCTGTCGGGGGGTGCACTGGCAATCTATCTGGGGTTTGACGAATTGAAGGACACATGGAAGACAAAGGAAGAGGATTTCGGGCCTTCTGTCAACGTTGATGAGTACAAGGATGAAGTTGACAAGCTGAAGAAAGAGGTTGAGGAACTGAAGGAAGACAAAGGGGAGAAGAAAGGCAAGAAATAGAGACGCGCCATAGCTCCATGCGGCTGGCAACGCACAAGCTGTCCAGGGGCCGTATGGATAATATATCGGGTATCTCCGTGGGAGATATCGCTAAGCTTTTCAGACAGAAAATGGCCCTATGCCTGTAGGCATAGGGCCATTCTTTCCTCCTCCTCACGCTGAAGTTTGTTCAAGGACTCCGTTGTTTGGGAACTGCCTGCCCGATGGCTGCCTTCCGGGCGAGACGGTCAGCGCGTTCATTGTCATCAATACCAGCGTGGCCCGCAATTTTTAGGATTCTTAAATCTTTAAACCGCTTCATCATTCCTCTGACAGCGGCCACAAGCTTTTCATTGCGTTTGGGCTTCCATGCGAGGGATAGCAAGCCGTAACAGTATTGACTATCCGTATAAAGTCGGACCGGTATTTCGGTTGTTCGGATCGCCTTCAGCGCCGTCTCGATGGCAGTGAGTTCAGCGACATTGTTGGTGGCGATTCCAATGTGTTTGGATATCTCTTTCTCGTGAGAACCAAAGCGCAACACAATGCCAATCCCTGAAGGTCCGGGATTCCCTGAGGATGCCCCGTCCGTGTAGGCCACGATACTCTTCGGGGGGGGGCGATCACCGAAAACCTCTGGGTCCTGGAGCGAAGAGGGCGGATGATCAGATGTGTCCTTTGCGGCCTTCTTCTTCAAGCGTGCAGGATCGATAGGTTTCACTCCATCTTGTCGTACCCAGTATTCATGGTCCTGATCCAGTTGGTATTTGATCAATACCTTGTCGTTCTTAACAACTGGCTTTTGCTCGTCATCTACCCAGAGCCACACTTTGTGGCCCTTGAGCATCATCCGTTTCCAGTCACTTGGTTTATTCATAAAGAAAGCGCCTATAGTTAAGAAGCGATTTGTTCTGTCATTTCAACCAAAAGGAGCGGTCGTAGGGGCGGGCTTTACGCCCGCCCGGGCGGGGATAAACCCCGCCCCTACACTTCTTGTCATTTCGACCGTTTCATCTGTCATTTCGACCGAAGGGAGAAATCTGGTCTTTTGTCTACTGCATGGTACGGCGGATAAGATTTCTCCCTGGCCCAGACCTGGTTCTTCATTGGCACCGGTTATTATTCTTGTGTCGCGCCAGGGCGGGCGCTGCCCGCAGTGAGACGGGGTCAAGCACAAAGGCCAGGCGCGTTGCGAACTTTCCGCACTCTAGGCACTTCAGTTCACTTCGGGTCGTAGAGCAAAAAGGGCCTGCGGATTTCTTCAAACTCTTTCAGCTCCTGAGCCCAACTCTGTTCCAAATCCTCCAGAGGATCCTGGTTTTCCAGCGCCTTTCGGATCAATGGATCGCCTGTAATAATGTCAAACGGGAATCTCTCGAACTCATATTCATAAGGGGGTGATTTCCACTGAAACGCCTCCGGATGCATAGAAAGCACTGCTTGGAGGAGCGTGAGGGTGGTTTTGTACGGCCTGTAGATCGCGGCATCGATAACGTGCAGCTGAAAGCCATGGCACAATTCACTCTCCCACTTATCTGACATGGGTTCAAAGGCGAGGGGGCGAGGGTGCACACCGTCTGGCAGTTCTTTGGAAAGTCGTGTTTCAAGGCGAGCAGTATCCAAAAAGGGAGCGCCAAAGATCTCAAAGGGCTGTGTCGTTCCCCGGCCTTCAGACATATTGGTTCCTTCCCAAAGAACCTGCCCGGGATAGACCAATGCAGACGCGGGCGTAGGCAGGTTAGGGGAGGGGGGTATCCAGGGCAACCCCGTGTCTCCAAAAAGCATTCTCCGATCCCATCCTGCCATTGGAGTTACAGAGAGCGGGCTGTGGATGCCAAAATGGTCGTTGAACAAGAGGGCGAGTTCTCCGATGGTGAGACCATGACGCATGGGAATCGGATACATACCCACGAAAGAGGTGTAGTCGGGCCTCAGGCAGTTTCCTTCTATACGGTTCCCTCCGACAGGATTGGGACGATCCAAAACGAGGACTTCTTTTTCGTAGGTACGGGCGGCCTGCAGACATAGGGCCATCGTGTATATGAAGGTGTAGACACGTGTCCCAACGTCCTGAAGGTCAATGATGAGGAGATCTATCGGTTCAAGCATAGCCTTGGTCGGAGCTCTGGTTTCACCGTAAAGGCTGTACACGGGTATCTCAAGGCTGGGGTCGATCAGGCCTTCCGAAGCAACCATATTGGCTTGTTTTTCCGCAAAGAATCCATGTTGAGGGCTGAAGAGCACCTTGAGCTGATCTGGGTAGTGATCGGCAATGAGGAGGCGGGTGGAGCGAAATCTCTGACTGCCGTCCGGGCATGCAACCGAAGCCGGGTTAGCCAAAAGCCCAAGACGCTTTCCCCGAAGGATCGACGGAGGATCGGCAAGAAGTCTTTCAATGCCGGTTTGGATCTGTTTCATGACATGTCGGGAACTCGATAAGCGATTCGAACATTCGGAACCCCGTTTGAAGCAACGGAACTTCTACGCTTTTCCTGCCAAGGCTTGGCGTATTCGGGTTCCTTCTATGGAGAGGCAACATATAGCAATCTTTGCAAGTTTGCAAGGATGATACAAAAAGAAGTGGAAATCCAAGCCCCTTCCGTGGTAGGTTGAGGTCCAACTTCGGTGCCTCATCAGGTCAAGTGCTGCTCTCAATCTCATGAAAAGAGATGGAGGTCTCCATTCGTAAATGGGTAAGCTGATCTACATTATTGGTCCGGGAAGGCTGCAAAATGAGTTGATGGCCTTATTCTTGGAACAGGAGACTGGCGCAACATGCCAGACTAGCGTGAATCTTAGTGGTGTCCACGACATCGACGATGAGCACGGGGATCGACCTATCCTATTCCTTTTGGATTGTCAGGGAAAGAGCCTGGAGAGGCTCTTGGCGGACATTGAACTGTGTCGTCAAAAGGAGCTGCCTCGAATTTTCGTAGCACTGTTCAACGTGAACACAGGCGTCGATATCGAACAAGAATCGGTGGCCCTGGGCGCAAAGGGGTTTTTCTATGAACAGGACCCATTGGACCGGTTCCCGAAGGGTGTTTCCGCCATTTTCAACGGAGAACTATGGGCCTCTCGGGAAGTCATGTCGAGATGCATCCTGCAACACAAACGGCAAAAGCATCTACCAAAAGGAGATGCGGCAGGTCTTACGTCCAGAGAAGTGGAGATACTTGCCATGGTAGCTGTTGGGGCTAAGAACGAGGGGATTGCTGAAAAGCTTTGCATCAGTCCCCACACGGTCAAGACGCACGTCTATAACATTTTCAAGAAGATTGGCGTTCCCAATCGTCTGCAGGCCGCCCTCTGGGCTGCCAACAATTTGTAGCATGTAATGAAAAAATATTAGTTATTCAAATCATCTAATACTATTTGCTTACCTTATTCAGGTCACAAAATACGAAGACAAACCATACTCTTTCTGTATTGACCTATCGTCCATGGCATCGTATGTTAAGCACGGCTAACAACACTTGGAGTCTTTGAGACATGAAAGAGCGAAGAAAACTGGAAAGATTCGACTTTGAAGTTCCTGCCCAGGTTGAAGGGGTTATTTCGGACGAAGAAGGTCGGATGTGCGATCTTTCAACCACTAATATCTGTGCCGGCGGGGCTTTTTTCCGTACGGCCGATCCCCTTCCTGAAGGGACCAAGGTGAAGATGCAGCTGGTTCTTCCCCTGGACAGGATCAAGGAGTTGGTCGGTCATGACCGTGTTAACGTCAGAGTCGAGGGAACCGTGATACGGTGCGGATCGACCGGGATGGCCGTTTGCTTCAATGAAGACTACCAGATTTTTCCGCTGCAGAACCCCTTGGACTAGACAACGCCTTCACCTCGAAGCAAAGCCTGCAATCCCACGTACACCGCCTCACACGAATAACCTCTCTATGACCGGTGCAGGATGGTCAGCTGTCACGTTGATCTGACACTGGCACCGCGGTTCAAAGTTCGAATGAATTTCGTTGATTAAGAGGGACCGTTCGGATATACACCAGCTCTATATTACACTTGGCGTCCGCCATCTAGAGCGGTTGTCAAAAACATGTTCCGTTTTGAACCATTTGTAGAAAGACTGCCGTAAAAGGAACATGTTTTTGACAACCGCTCCATATCCCACAAGGTGATTTTTATGAAAGTACCAGAGTATGTTGCTGGGTTGAAGCCGTACGTCTCCGGGAAACCGATTGAGGAACTGGAGCGCGAATATGGCATCACCGGTGCCATCAAGCTGGCATCGAATGAGAACCCGATTGGGCCGTCGCCCAAGGCCGTTGAGGCGATCATGAGTGTGCTGGGAAACCTGCATCGCTATCCAGATGCAGCGAACCACCGGTTAGGGACGCGGCTGGCAGCGAAGCTGCAAGTGTCAGTGGATCAAATCGTCATTGGCAATGGTTCCAATGAGATCATCGAGCTCTTGGTTCGTACCTTCCTACGTGAGGGTGATGAGGTCATTATGCCGGATCCGTCTTTTCTGATGTACGAGATTCTGGTCCAGGCAGGCGGGGGGCGGCCGGTTAAGGTGGCCCTGAAAGAGCGGGTCATTGATTTGGAAGGGATGGCTCGGTCTGTTACGCCAAAGACACGCATGATCTTTGTCAACAACCCGAACAACCCTACAGGAACGATTGTCTCAAAGGATGACTTCGAAAGCTTTCTGCAAGAGGTTCCTCCCGAAGTTATCGTGGTCATGGATGAAGCCTACATAGAGTTTGTACGCGACAAGACATGCCCTATCGGCCTTGACTATCTGGGGGGAGAAAAGATAGTGGTGAGCCTTCGGACCTTTTCCAAGACTTACGGGTTAGCAGGTCTTCGCATAGGGTATGGTTTGATGGACGCCGCTGTGGCAGATCTTATGCACCGCGTCAGACAGCCTTTCAACACCAATCTTCTGGCACAGGTCGGGGCTTTGGCGGCTTTAGATGATGAGGCCTTCCTGAAGAAGACTCTCGCCCTTGTTCACTCAGGGCTTGATTTCTTGTACGGAGAAGTTGCGAAAGTGGGGCTCCGATACTTTCCCACCCAAACGAATTTCTTTCTCATAGACATGGAGCGGGATGCCAGTGTCGTCTTTGAAGAAATGCTTCGCCTTGGCGTTATTGTTCGGCCTATGACGGCGTACGGATACCCCAACTACATTCGGATCAATGTAGGGCTTCCCGAAGATAACCAGCGTTTTATTGAGGCGCTCAAGCAGGTAGTTTAAGGGTCTCAAGAGTGCAGTTTGTGTTTCTTGAAGCGCGAACTAGCAGGAGTGGCGTTGAAGAAAATCCGAAATCCGAAATCCGAATTTCGAAACAATATCGAATGACAGAAATTCAAAACCATAAACGATAAAGAACTCCATGTTTCTATGTCGGGGCGTAAACCGGCATTGGAGTTTAGAGCATTTGGACATTTGATATTCTGATTTGT
>JAFDFO010000268.1 GCA_019309815.1 Deltaproteobacteria bacterium | reverse complement strand
CGCCAGAATTCGGGGACAAAAAGAATGAGAATCGTATAGATTTCCAACCGGCCCAGCAGCATGCACAGCATGAGCAGCCATTTACCGAGCAGGGGGATGTGGACATAGTTGTCTGCAGGGCCAACCATGCCGAGACCGGGACCTATGTTTCCTATCGAGGCGGCCACGGCTGCAAATGACGTGACCACGTCAACGCCCATGGCAGCCAGAAGAAAAGCGGATAGGACGAAGAGGCCTATATAGAGCACAAAATATCCCCATATACTGTGCATGACCTCATCCGGTACAGGACGCCCTCCCAGTTTGACCTGTACCACGGCACGCGGATGAATCAGAGAGAACATCTGTTTGTATGTATGCTTAAGGAGAAGCATAATTCGCATGCACTTCATGCCCCCCCCTGTGGAGCCGGCCGAAGCACCCAGGAACATGCAGAAGAGCAAAATGGTTTGCGGCAGAGAGGGCCACATTTCATAGTCAGCGGTCACGTATCCTGTCGTGGTGATGATAGAAATGACTTGAAAGGCGGAAAAACGAATCGAATTCCCAAGACTCTCGTAGACTGTGCCAAAAAGGCTGAAGGTCACTGCCAGAAAGAAGATGGCGACAATTCCGATGAAGAATCGAAACTCTGAATTGCGCCAGAACGCACCCCGATCTCCCTTGAGGAACTGATAGTGGAGGGCGAAGTTGATTCCGGCAAAGAGCATGAAGATGATCACAACCGTGTCTATGTACGGGCTGTTATATGCTCCGATGGAGGCGTTTCTGGTGGAGAATCCTCCGGTCGCCATCGTGCCGAAGGTGTGACAAAGGGCTTCAAAGACATCCATCCCCCCTACCATGAGCAAAACGGTTTCTGCTGCAGAAAGGAGTACATAGACTTTCCACAGGACCATGGCTGTGTCCCTGATGCGGGGCTTTAGCCTGTCCGGGGCCGGCCCCGGAACCTCAGCCTTGTAAAGCTGCATGCCACCGATGCCCACAATGGGCAGGATGGCAAGTCCGAGGACGATGATACCCATCCCCCCCAGCCAGTGAGTGAGGCTCCTCCAAAACAGAAACCCACGGGCCGTCATCTCTATCTGAGTCAAGACGGAAGCCCCGGTGGTCGTGAAACCTGAAACAGACTCGAACAGACAATCAGAAAAGTGGCTAAACACGCCTCCCCAGTAGTAAGGAAGCGCCCCGAAAACACCAGCAGCCGCCCAACCAAGTGCCACCACGCCCATGCCTTCCCGATGGGTCATGGTTTCGCCTCGAGCTCCTCTGAAGATAAAAGTGAGCAGGAGCCCGCTGGCAAGGGTCACGCCTATTGATTTCAACAGGGGGACAACACTCTCGTCCTGATAGTACAGGCCGAAAAGGAGCGGGAAGACCATGGTCAGGCCGAGGAAAAAGGTCAGAATCCCAACGAGGTGGAGTGTATAGCGTAGTCTCATTTTGTGTCGTTTCTCAGGAGTTATCTACAATCGTCAAAGCAAACACAAATTCCGTGTTGAGTGGCTAAAATGCAAAATTCGAAGCACGAAATTCGAAACTCGAAACAATACCCAAATCCGAATTTTCCAATGTTCTAAACAACTGACCTCAGGCATGATTGCTCATTTAAGCTCTTTAAGCTGGGTGTTTTGATCATTTGGATTTCGAACATTTGGTCATTGTTTCGTATTTCGATATTCGTATTTCGGATTTATAGGATCTTCTTTGGGGACCCTGTGCGATCCAGAAGACTATGCAAGTTATTCGTGAGACGTAACATTTAGAAATATTCCAGCTTGACCATGAGGGCCTTTTCAACCTGGGGAATGGTTTTGCGGGCAGCAAAGACAACAATCCGATCCTGCGGGAGGATGGTGCTGTCGCCTGTTGGGACGATGACCTGGTCTCCACGGATGATGGCCACAACCAGGGCACCCTTGGGAAACGGAATCTGGCTGATAGGTTTTCCAACGATATCAGAGGTTTCGAGTGCAACCGCCTCTATCACCTCGGCAGCTTCACCCTTGAGTGCCATGGCGGAAAGCACCCGGCCCCTTCGGATGTACTGCAGGACGGTATTGACCGCTGCCAGCCGGGAACTTACCACATGTTCGAGACCAATGGCAGAAACGAGGGGCAAATAGCTGAACTTGCTGATACGGGTCAGGGCTTTTCGTGCCCCCATCTGCTTGGCCAGCAAGGATATCAGGATGTTGGTTTCCTCGTCTTCGGTAAGAGTGGCGATCAGGTCCATGCTCTGGACGTTTTCTTCCCGCAGGAGCTCCTTGTCAGAACCGTCGCCCAGAAGGACAACGACTTTGTCGAGGGCTTCTGCCAACATATTACACCGGGCCACGTCCTTTTCGATCAGTTTGGTGTGTATCGGGTACCCTTCAAGCGCTTTGGCTAACTTGAATCCTAAATTGCCCCCACCCACAATAAGGATTTTCTTAAAAGACTCATCCTGCTTGCCGAAGATTTTGAGGGCGTCCTCAGCGTTTTTCTCTTCTGAAACCAGGTAGATCAGGTCCCCTTCCAGGAGTTCGTCTTTGCCCGAGGGGACGATGAGCTCTTCATCCCTGTTGATTGCTGCTACCAAGATCTGCTTACTTCCGGTCTTTTCCCTCAGGGCGATGAGCTTGGTTCCGAGGACAGGAGAATCTGAGTCCAGTCGAATGCCGATCACCTTAATACGGCCCTCTGCAAACTCACCCACGTCCACCGCTCCAGGCAGCTCCAGAAGCCTCTCAATCTTCTTTACCGCCTCAGCCTCCGGGTTAATGATCACGTCGATGGCATAAGGCGGCCCGTTCAAGGCTTCCTCGTGCGAAAGGTATTCTTCGCCCCTGATGCGAACAAGCTTCATGGTTGTCGGGGACAGGATGTTGCAGAAAAGAGCGGCTACCAGGTTTGTTTCATCGCTGTCCGTGACAGCCACCAGGATGTCAGCTGCTTTGATGCCTGCTTCCTCAAGCATGGCGGGACTGCTTCCAAAGCCCTGGATCGTCCCTTGTCAATGACAACAACGTCCTTGTTTTCCATTGAGAGGCGGCGTGCGATGTTGTACCCGACCTCTCCGGCACCGACTATTATAATTTTCAATGTAGATTCTCCCTCTGGGCAGCTGACTTCAGGGGTAATTGAATACTATGGCAGTGGCACGCAAGTCAATAATATCGAATGAGGACTCGGAATGCGGAGTGCGGAACAAAAAAAGCTCAAAGCTGAAGGCTGAAAGCTGAAAGTGAAAAAGGCAAAACGTCTTTTAACTTTAGGCATTCTAGGCACTTTTAGTTGTCGGGAGGGTGACCTTTCGGGTGGTTTTGTCCGTGGGGCTCAAATCAGGGATCTCCGCGCCGTCTCTTCCTGTGACGCCCAGTTCGTTGAATCTTCGGGCTGTCGTGAGCACGCGCCGTTCAAAGGAGCCGATGACCTGATTATAGGTCGACACACACTTCTCAATATTCTTTCCAAGATTCTGGAGATGTTCTGCCATGGTGCTGAGTCTTTCGTGGAGCTCTTTGCCCAGACGACTGATGGCTTCCGCGTTCTTTGCCATGGTTTCCTGTCGCCAACCAAAGGCCACTGCTTTCAGGAGGGATATCAAGGTCGTTGGCGTGGCCAGTATCACACCCTTGCTTACCCCTTCTTCAATGAGGCCGGGATTGCGTTCCAGGGCTGAGCTAAAGAAATTCTCCCCTGGAATGAAGAGAACCACGAATTCAGGCGTCGGATGGAACTGTTCCCAGTAACTCTTCTGGCCCAGCTTATGCATGTGGGCCTGGATCTGTTTCGAATGAACCACTAACTTGTTTACTCTTTCATCTTCTGTTGGTGCTTCCAGTGCTTCCAGGTAAGCGAGGAGGGGTGCCTTGGAATCGACAACGATCTGTCTTTCGTTCGGGAGCCTTACGATCATGTCCGGTCGCAGGCGACCTTCCTCCGTGTCTATGGTCTCCTGTTCGTAGAAATCACAGTATCTCAACATACCGGCCAATTCAGCAACTCTTCTTAGGGTAAGCTCTCCCCACCTTCCTCGCACCTGGGGGGTTCTGAGCGCCTTGACCAGATTGGCGGTCTCTTTATGGAGCTGCTGCTGGCTGGTCATGAGGGACTCAACCTGCTGAGACAGGCCGCCGTAAGCCTTTTGTCTACTCCGCTCCATCTCCTGGACGTGCTGGTCGAATTTCTCCAAAGATTCTCTCACGGGCCCTACGAGTTGTTTCACCTCTTTTTGGCGCAGCTCCAAATCCCGGCTGGCCCCTTCCTGATACTTGGACAGCGTTGCCTTGGCCAGTTCAAGAAAAGATTCGTGACTGTTCTTCAATGCCCTGGCTGAGAGTGCCTGGAAGGTGTCGGTGAGCTCTTCTCGGGCCTTTTCAAGCAACTGCAGCTTTTCCTGGGTGGCTGTCCGCTCCTTTTCTATAACCGTCTCCAGGACAGCGTGTTTTTCTTTCAAGTCGGTAAGGGTCGCGTTCAATGCCTTGATTTCACTTGCCTTTTCATCAAGGGACTGTTCGACCTGTTGCATTTGCTCAAGCCTGGCGTTGGCCGCGGAGCGCTCTTCTGAGGTCTTTAGGATGCGCGTTTCGGCCTGGTCGAGCTTTGCCTGAAGATCGGAAACTCTGGCGTTTCTGTCCTGAAGCTCTTTTCGTGTGCCGTGGATGACTTCTTCGAGCCTTGCGAGTTCCCCGCGGCTTTGGGTCACGGCCGCTGTCAATTGCCCACCGATGCTTGATTTTGCCACCAGCCAGGCAATGAGGCCGCCAAGGGAGAGGCCTAAAAGAAATAGGAGGATATAGTTTGCGAGTTGCATGATGCCTATTGTCTAGAGTAGGTTGAACCTGTCAGCCGCATGGCGCATAGCGCATGGCGTGTTTTTTGATCTTACCCCATTTAGTGGACACACCGAAAAGCTAAGTTTATAATTAGCAAGGAGGCTCTGGGAGAAATCTTCGGCCGTTCACCGTTCACCGTTGTCCGATAAGAGCATATCTTGTGGGATCACAATCCTAAGTGTTCGTTGGTTTTTCAATCTTCAATTTTCAATCGACAATATTCAATTCAAAGGCTTGATGCCCAGGCCTTCATACAATCTCTTGAAGCCTACCCTCTCTTCGATCAGGCGAATGCCGCTGTCAACCTTTTCCTTTTCGCGAAGGCGGAGTTTGCTGGACAGCTCTTCGACCTTCTTGGCCACCGAAAAGGTGTCACCGCGGACGACGACCATCGGTATCCCCGTGACCTCAGCCTTGGAGATCACGATTTCATTTGGATAGAGATTGCCGGTCAGGATTAGGCATTGGGTCCCTGCCTCTATCGCAGCCAGGTGAATATCGGCCCGATCACCTCCCACGATCACTGCATTGTTTCGGGCCTTCCTGATGTACTCAAGCGCCCGGTCCACCTGCATCCCGCCAATTAGAAAGTGCTCTACAAGGCCGTCCAGTTTGTCCCGGCAGCATAGTACATCTCCAGCCAGGGCGTCCACAATGTCTGCAACCATGACTGACCCGAGCACGGCGTTGTAGGGGAGGGAGCCAAAGACTGCTATGCCTCTTCGCTCCAGGAAAGGGCGGATCAGTTCCTCGGTTTCCTCCAGATAACTTGCCTCAACCCTGTTCAGGATGACCCCGGCAAGGCGTTCTTTGAGGCGTTCACTGACATCCAGGACAACATCCAGATAGAATTCCCTTTCATAGAGATCTACGAGGAGTACTTTGGAGTCAAGTTTTTCAATGACGTCAAACCCGGAGACGTTGAGGAGCTTACCCGACTCGAGGGTGCCTGCACCGCCAATCAGGACAATGTCTTTTCCTTTTGATACTACGTCAAAGGCCTCTTGGATCTTCAAGTCCAATCCCGGGCATTCATCACGGCAGCTTTCGACCATCATGTCCTGCGTCATGACCACCGGGCAGAGCGTTTCTACAGGATCTTCCAGCGAGAGTGCCCTGTGGATAAACCAGGCGTCCTTGTCGGTGAGGACACTGTCTACCTTCATCGGCAGCCGGCCAAAGGGCTTGAAATATCCCACCTTGAGCCCATCTTTAAGAAATCGCTGCCCGATTCCCATGACCGTCAAGTTCTTCCCGGAATATCCCTTTGTGGATCCGATATATAAGGAAACCATCGCTTTTCTCCTAGTTACTAGAACGTTAACTCAACCCGATCATCTATGGTCAAACAGTTTGCCTAGCGTTTAGTGCCT
>JAFDFO010000079.1 GCA_019309815.1 Deltaproteobacteria bacterium | reverse complement strand
TATCTGTCATCGTCGTTATCATCAAACACAATGGCGCGAAGTTTCCTTGACATAGCGCATCACCTCATGACGAACAGGTACAACACTGATTGCGGTGGCTTCCAACAATAATGGCTTTACTTCAAAAGTTTAATCGCAGGGCCTTGGTGGCAGATCGCTAAGATCTGGACCATAGTAGCGCACGATGAAGTAGTACGGTTCACTTGCGTTCACGGGCATCCAGTAAGTTCCATCCTTGGGATCTTCAACACTGAAAGTGACGGTGATATTGCCATTGGCATC
Organism: Deltaproteobacteria bacterium; assembly: GCA_019309815.1. Taxonomy (GTDB): domain Bacteria; phylum Desulfobacterota; class Desulfobacteria; order Desulfobacterales. The sequence continues at coordinate 10,935 of JAFDFO010000079.1, read as the reverse complement.
AGGCTTGGTGTTGTAGGCATTGAATATGTCGTTTTTGGCTGGCAAGGTATTTCTTGTAAGTAAACTATAGCGAGTCACAGACCAGAATTCCTTAACCTTCTTCGGTTCATATGGAAAAGTGAACACTTCGACTTTGTCACCGTTCAACATCTTCCCTTCGCAATTGATAAAGACCGGCAAATAGAAAGCATGCTCTGCGGGTAACCCGAGATGGCCAATAATTGCCGCAGCGCGGATTTCGGGATTATTGCTGCCAGGCTCCTTGCTGTCAATTGGACCAAACGCCCCCATATTATTGGTAATAGTCTGAGCTCGCTTATTGGTGAATTCAATGACTCTCTGATGATCTTCATCACTATAGTCAAGAACCGATGCCAACAGGCCTTTGTTTTCCGGGTAAACATCATGAGTATCAAGAGTAAACTTGATTGCATTATCGAACTCCAGGGGTTTACTGATACCCGTCAACTTGATTTGTTCCTGTATGGCTATACAGTTAGGCGTGTCTTCTTTATTGTAGATTTGCACACGGATAAACAGATGGGGATAGTCCCCAGGACTCTCGATAACAGTGGCTCCTTCTGGTAAATCACCTGTGTAGCCTTTGCGGACAAAGACATACTTTCCGACCGGCCATTTCTTATCATAGATCGTATAGTGTTCCTGGTCCGTGATGTGGATAGAGAAGTATCTCTCTTTGGGCACATCGGGTACTTCAAGAACCACAGGCCCGCTGGTCAGGTCGATAACCGCCTTGGTGTAGAGATGATCCAGTGCAGGCGTAACAACAGGGTCGGTTCCCTCTGTCGGCAGCACCGTGGTATGTATCAGCTTGTTGGTCCCACCTGCTGCGGCAGCCGTTACCTTCAAATACTCTGCATGATGCTTGGCCTTATAAGCATGAAGCTGTGCACCTGTGGGGCGTTCAGGTGCAACGGGAGCAACTGACTGTGTTTGCGCTTCGGTCTTCGCATGCGGGGTCGTATCCTCCTGCTGTGTACAAGCTATCAAGCTGAACAGGAAACTGGTGAGTACAAGCAACATCACTATCGGGACAAATCTATCTCTTCTCATATACGCCTCCAGTTTAGGTTGATTGGTAATCGGCCTGCAGGTCGTTCCGTCATTGGCGGGATTTTTGAGGTAGGTATTAAGTTATGACATAAAACCCGGTAGCCGCATCAAAGTGACCCACATCCATGAATTCGCAGCCAAGATAGTCCTCTCCGGATAGCCTTCGCACGATGGCCGTTCTTTCGATTCGACTTCGCTGTGCATCGTCCAATGTGAACATTACTTCGATCTTATCGCCAACCCTGAGGTCGTGTTCCGTTTGAACAACAAAGCCAATCCCGGTTCGCGAGATGTTTTGTACCTGCATCTTGTCCAAGCCGCCTTCCGATGTAGGGACTGTGCGGGTAGTACCTCTGACATGAACTTCTTCAACTTTGCGGTAGAAACCTTTGACGTGAAGCGCTCTGCGTGGGTTCTCTCTGAATTCAAAAAAAACGGAATAGCCATTCCCGCATTTACATCTCAACTTGGACCTGACTCCACGAGTTTCCACCTTCCAGGCATTCACCTTGTAACGAAGTCCGCAATGCGGGCAAGTCACGGTAGCTGTATTATCGGCACCCACCTGAACTTCTTGGCAACCAATGTCTCTTTTCGTCGGATCTTTATTCATTTACTGAATCCCTATCACAACCGTGAGCAGATAAGGAACTATGTTTTTTAGAAATCTCTACTGTGACTTTTCGAACAAAACCTCATGAGCCCAACCCAACCGGTCGCCGGAAAACTTTACCGCATACCATTTACCCTCTTGGTGTATTATCGTAACCACGGTTCCCCTTCCCAGTTTAGCTATCACTGCCGAACTTGTTGTCGGCTTTGCCCGAATATTGCCCGTGGGAACCTTTATGGTCTTGGGTCCCCGGATACGTTTTTCTCCTCCCACCGGAGTGACAACCTTCTTCCTATCCAACGTACCCCTGGTATCAGCTTTCGGGACGGCTTCTGCCTTGCAGTCTGTCTCCACTTCCAAGGCCTTGGCGTAGTCGGCAACGGCCCGTTTATAGTCGCCCTTGCGCTGCCAGGCGGTCCCTCGATTGTTATAGAACTTGGCCTCCCTCGGGTTTAAGGCTATCGCCTTGCTAAAATCAGAGATGGCCTGGTCAAAGTCGCTTTTACCCCGAAAGGCCATCCCTCGACTGTAGTAACCCGTCGCCTCCATCGGACTCAAGTCTATGACCTTGCCAAAATCAGAAATGGCACGGTCAAAGTCCCCTTTATTCCGAAAGGCCATCCCCCGACTGTAGTAACCCATCGTTTCCTTCGGATTTAAGGCTATCGCCTTGCTAAAATCAGAGATGGCCTGGTCAAAATCACCTTTACCCTGAAAGGCCATCCCCCGACTGTAGTAACCCATCGCTTCTTTCGGATTTAAGGCTATCGCCTCGTCGAAATCAGAGACGGCACGGTCAGAGTCGCCTTTGCCCTGATAGGCTAGTCCTCGACTGTAGTAGCCTATACCCTGCTTCGGATTTAACTCTATGGCCTTGTCGAAATCAGAGATGGCCCGGTCAAAGTCGCTTTTGTACGAATAGACAATTCCTCGATCAATATAGAACTCAGGTTGCAAGGGTTCTATTTCTATAGCCTTGTCAAAATCAAACACGGCTTGGTCATAGTCGCCTTTCCCGATATGGATAAACCCTCGATCGATATAGGCCATGGCAAACTTGGGATTCATCTGTATTGCCCTCATGCATTCGGCGATCGCCTTATCCCACTGCCCTTTAATGATATAACTATCCGCTTTGAAGTGATGGATAGCCAATTCCTTTCTTATCTTTAGATTTCCGACGTCTTCGATCAATTCCAGACCTGTTTTTGCAGGTCCAAAAGAGGGATCAAACTCCAAAGCCGTGGCAAATCCGTGCCTGGCCTCCTCAAATTTTCCTTCAACAGCATACTGCAGAGCCACGGTGTGGATTTCCATAGCAGTGGCTTTGTAATAACAGAGACCAACTGACGTGAATAATAGAACCAGAGCTAACGTGATTATTCCCACGAAGACCTTCATGAACATCCCCTCATTGCTCGGACCGAAAAACCAGAGTACAAGCTTCATATCATAAGATACCCAGGTTGACCAGAATTGGAGGTTTGTAGTAGAAATCATTGATCCGCGGATAGGCCTCGTTCCGGGTTGTGTTCCCGGTTTTGGAGGCGGCCCCGATCAAGGGGGAGCCAAAGTTTCAGTTGACAGAATAATGCCTACGTGCTGCTATAAATCCAGTATTTGTCAACAAACAAGAAATCAGGGGGAAATAATTATGCAGAACTTGTCAAGATGTTTGATTGTTGTGTGTGTGGGAATACTGTTGAATGCCTGTGCGTCCACGAAGCTGACCGAGGTGTGGGTGGACGAGGCCAGCAAAAACAAGCCGGTCTCTGACGTCCTGATCATAGGCGTCACAGAAGAAGAAGGCGTGCGGCGCTCTTTTGAGACCAAGTTTGTCAAGGCATTTCAGGCCGAAGGAGCCGAGGCCGTATCCAGTGCGAATGTGATCAAGATCGATGGGAATCGCAAATTGGAGAAAGATGAGATACTTAAAGCCGTCTACAAATACGACAATGACTCCGTATTGATTACGACTTTGGTCAGCGTTGACAGCAAACAAGAATACCGCCCTCCGCGGATGTACGGCGGCGGCTATGGCGGCTATGGGGGCTTTTATGACCACTATGGTTACGGCTATGGCTATACCCATTATGATCCGGGCTACTCTGTCACGAATACCAGTTTCCGACTGGACACCAACCTATATGATGTAAAGACGGAAAAGGTGCTCTGGTATGGAGTATCTCAAACCATGAATCCAAAGTCGGATACGAAGCTCATTGATGACGTGATCAAAGTCGTCATGAATGCTTTAAAGAAGAACGGACTTGTGACGAAGAAGTAGAAATACCAGGTATCTGGATCAATAAGATTGAAGCTCCCTGCCCCGCTGGAGGCCCTCTTTGGCGGGGCAGTTTGTCCTTACGGGGATCTTAACTTGAGATGTTCCTGGCACCCCCCCCCAAAATACAGTCTTTCGTCCCGTGAAATAAGGTGTTTACCCCATTTTTCATATGGACCCATCGTGATATTGACGACACAAGATTCTCACATTTGTGACCTATGACCTGTCAGTCATAGCAACGGAAAGGAGAACAGCATGCGTTACAGATTCTTACTGGTCCTTCTTTTGATAGTATTTTCAGCGGGTAATGTGTTCGGGCAGGAAGATGCCGCCCAGCCCGCCGAACAGGCTCAAGGAGGCGATGACCTGGCCGCAAAGACACAGAACCCTGTGGGGGCCATGTACAGCCTGCCATTCAAGTTTACCTTCGATTATGGCGCAGCCAACGGCGAAGCCACTTTCTTGAACATTCAGCCGGTAATCCCGGTAACCGTTGGCGACTGGAACCTTATCAATCGTGTGATTGTGCCACTTATCGACACGCCCGGTCTTGTCACGGGAACGCCCGAGATTCCGAGTCCTATTCCGGGCGATGGTGCTACAGGTCTCGGGGATATAAACTACTCAGTCTTTGTTTCTCCGGCTGAGCCGGGCAAGGTTATCTGGGGTATCGGTCCATCGCTCATGATGGATACTGCCACAGACGATCAACTGGGAAGCGGGAAATGGAGTGCCGGGCCCACAGCCGTGGTCCTTGTGCAACCCAAGCCATGGACACTTGGCCTGCTCGCCCGGCAGCTCTGGTCTTTCTCGGGGGATTCTGAGCGAAAAGACGTTAATCAACTGCTCCTTCAACCTTTCATAAATTACAATCTTGCCAAGGGCTGGTATCTGATCACTGATACGATTATCACCGCGAACTGGGAAGCGGATTCAGATAATCGCTGGACCATACCTCTTGGCGGTGGTTTCGGTAAAATGTTTGCCATTGGCAGCCAGAAGATGAACACCAAGATTGAAGCATACTATAATGTTGAAAAACCGAAGGGCGCCCCTGACTGGTCCCTGAACTGGACGCTTCAGTTTTTGTTTCCAAGATAAAATCGTTAAACGATTTCATGGTACGCGGCTGGTCCCCTTAATTTCTTGCATATTTAAAGATAAATCAGAAAACTATTAACTCTAATGTAAGGAGGACGAGGAATGAAGAAAGTGATTTCATGGAAAACATTTGCTGTGGTTGTGGTCGCGGTGCTGGGGCTGTGCCTGGTTTGCCCGGCAGCCTTTGCAGCAAAAGACAAGCCCAACATCCTGGTCATCTGGGGAGATGACGTCGGCTACTGGAACGTCAGCGCCTACAACCAGGGGATGATGGGCTACGAGACGCCCAACATCGACTCCGTGGGGAAGGAGGGGGCGCTCTTCACCGACTGGTACGCCCAGCAGAGCTGCACCGCCGGGCGAGCGGCCTTCATCCTCGGCCAACATCCCTTCCGCACGGGACTGCTCACCATCGGGATGCCCGGATCGGACCAAGGGATCGGCGAAAATATGGTGACGCTCGCTACTCTCCTCAAGCCCCACGGCTACACGAGCGGTCAGTTCGGCAAGAACCACCTCGGCGACCAGGACAAACATCTGCCGACGGTTCACGGCTTCGACGAGTTCTTCGGCAATCTCTATCATCTCAATGCCGAGGAGGAGCCGGAGGGTTACTACTACCCGAAGGATCCCGAGTTCCGTAAAAGGTTCGGTCCCCGGGGCGTGCTCCACACCTGGGCCGACGGTAAGGGCGGCCAGAAGATCAAGGACACCGGGCCCATGACGCGTAAGCGCATGGAGACGGCAGACGACGAGTTCGTTGACGCGGCGATCGACTTCATCGAGCGGGCCCACAAGGCAGACAAGCCCTTTTTCACATGGGTGACCACGACGCGCATGCACGTCTGGACCCACCTCAGCAAGGAGTGGGAAGGCAAGAGCGGCATCGGCCTCTATCCCGACGGCATGCTTGAGCACGATGATGACGTCGGCCGTATCCTCGCCAAGCTCAAGGAGCTCGGCATCGACGACAACACCATCGTCTTCTACTCCACCGACAACGGCGCAGAGACCTTCACCTGGCCCGACGGCGGCACCATCCCCTTCCACGGCGAGAAGGGAACGACTTGGGAGGGCGGTTTTCGCGTGCCCGCCTTCATCAAGTGGCCCGGTGTCATCAAACCGGGAACAAAGCTCAACGGCATTGCTTCCCATGAAGATATGATCCCCACCTTGCTGGCGGCGGTTGGAGAGCCGGATATCAAGGAAAAGTTAAAAAAAGGGCTTAAAATAGATGGCAGGAAGTACAAGGTCCATCTCGACGGCTACAACCTCCTCCCCTGGTTCAAAGGAGAGGTAGAGAGTTCACCCCGGAAGGAGATCATGTACTTCGACCAAGTGGGGAACCTCAACGCCATCCGCTACAACAACTGGAAACTCCACTTCGCCATCCTCGAGGGGAACATCGCCTCCGCCGTTCGCGTCCAGACGGCGTGGCCGAAGGTCATCAACTTAAGGGCCGACCCCTTCGAGAGGGCCTGGCACGAGTCGGAGATGTACCTCCGCTGGATGGCTGAGAACATGTGGGTCTTCGTGCCCGCACAGGTCTTCACCCAGCAGTGGCTGGAATCCTTCAAGGACTTCCCACCGCGGGGCGGCACCACGCTGGGCATCGACGGCGTCATCAAGCAGCTTGAGAAACCGGCATCGAGGCAGTAGTTTTGATTGGCAGAGGCAGCGGGCGGCACAGTCAGCGTGCCGCCCGCCGCAGTGCCATGTCATTTCGAGCGACTTGTCCGCCGAAGCTCGCTACGGCAAAGCTGGAAGCGAGAAATCTTCACCTCTCGCAATCAGGGCATGACAAGATTTCTCCCTGCGGTCGAAATGACACAAAAGGGATGTAGGGGCGGGGTTCATCCCCGCCCGCGGGAGGGCATAAAGCCCTCCCCTACACACACTCTGCGCAACACAACGATGACAGTCTCGCAAAAAGTCGAAAAACACCATTTTTTGTCATTCCGGCGGAAGCCGGGCACGTAGTGCCTCTTTTCAAGCCGTCAGGCGCAACCCTTAGCGCTATCCAGTGTTTTCAGAAACTTATGACTGGCCTGGACTCCGGTTTTCACCGGAGTGACGACTTTTTACGAATCCATCAACAGTAATTTCCAAACAAATGTCGGTGAACGGTGAACGGCTCTGGGATTGACTATTGAAAAACAACAAATTCTTTTTGGCTTTTTACGCCATGCCCTATGCGCTTTGCGCCACGGTGAACGGATAACAACGATAAACCCCGCCCCTACACCATACCGGGAATCCTTTATTCTATTCAGGGTACCGCCCAGGGAAGGTTATGCGGGTGGCAAAGTAGTTTTTTCTTGACAGGCTGACGCAATTTGACTATGTTGTCGTCAGTTTTCGACGAAAAATGACGACATGGTGGTCAAATAGTGCTCCAGAGAATACTCAATCCACCGGAACAGAGCTTCTTCCTTATGGGCCCACGCGGCTCTGGCAAGACCACTTGGCTTCGGGCCACGTTTCCCGACGCCCACGTGATCGATTTGCTAGCCGAAGAGACGTACCAGCGCCTACTGACCAGCCCGGGCCTTTTTGCTGATGAACTGCGTGCGGTCCCATCCGGCAAGCTAGTGATCATCGATGAAGTGCAAAGGCTGCCTAACCTCCTGAACGAGGTCCATCGGTTCATCGAGGAAAAGCATCTGCGCTTTGTTCTCTGCGGGTCAAGTGCCCGCAAACTCAAGCGAGCCGGGGTCAATCTACTGGCCGGGCGCGCTATGCACCGCTCTATGCATCCGTTTGTTCCGGAGGAACTTGGTACAAAATTTGATATAGAGGACGCCCTTCGGCATGGGTTGTTGCCAATCGTCTGGGACTCGACTGCCAAAGAGGAAACTCTTGGGGCTTACGCAATGCTCTATCTTAAGGAAGAGATCCAGGCCGAGGCGCTGGTGCGGAATCTGCCAGGGTTCGCCCGTTTTCTCCCGGCGGCAGCCATAATTCACGGTCAAACCGTTAATGTGAGCAACCTCGCCCGGGAATCAGGGGTAGCCAGGACAACGGTGGCGGGCTACCTCGACATCCTCGAGGAGACACTCCTGTGCTTCCGTCTTCCTGGATACGAAGCAAAGCTCCGTGTACGGGAACGGAAACTGCCAAAATGGTACTGGTGCGATCCTGGGATTGTACGGGCCATGAAACCAGCCACAGGCAGCATTGCTCCCGAAGAACGGGGTGCCTTGTTCGAGGGACTCGTTGCGCAGTTGATCCGGGCCTATAAAGACTACCGTGGAATCTGTGACGAAATGTACTACTGGGCATCCTCGGAACGGCGCGGGACCGAAGTTGATTTCCTGCTCATCCAGGGTGCTGAATCGGTGGCTGTGGAGGCAAAGACCGGAAGTACGTTCACTGAGGCTTGGTGCAAGGGGCTTCGGGCAGTAGCACAGTTGAAGGGGTTGCGACGTCAGATAATCGTATATCCCCGAGGGCCCGTGTTGCGAACAGAAGATGGCATCGAAGTTGTTCCTTTTCAACATTTCGCCGAACTTTTGGCCAGCAACGCTCTATAGGTGGAAATGACTATGAAGAATTCTGGTGTAGTTAATTAAGGCCAAATAGATGGGTTATCTCCAATTGAACAGGCGTTATCCCAGAGGGGTCAAGGGGTCCAGGATTCAAGGGTTCGAGTGACACGAAGTGAAGCATCAGCGCTCAATGCTAAAGAATTACGAAGATTTGAAAATCTGGTGGAAGTCATACGAACTCTGTTTAGACATTTACAGGATAACTGGAAAATCCTTAAAACAAGATCGATACGGTCAGGTATTTCAGTTAGGGGGAAAGGATGCTTAAAGCATTGATAAAATGGTTAACAAACAGACACTTGAATCCTTGACCCCTTGATTCCTCGAACCCTCTTCTCCAACTAGATTGGAGAAGAATCAGAATTCTATGTCAAGGAGCATGTCTATGAACTCGAATCGTATCAGGACAGGAATCGCAACAAAATTACTCGTCGTTTTGTGTGTGACAGCGCTGGTGGGCTGCTCGGGTCACACCGGTAAGCAGGCGGGTAGAGGTGCAACCGTGGGTGCTGTGGCAGGTGGCGTGGGTGGTCTCGTCAGTGCACTCGTGTTTGGGGGCGATCCTGTAGATTACGCTGCGCGGGGGGCTGTCTGGGGAGCGAGCACAGGTGCCGTTGCCGGAGCCATGGGCGGCGCGCAAATGGACAAGGCGGAGAAGGCAAAGGTTGAGGCACAGAGTGAGGCACAGATTCAACAGCTCAAGGTGGACATTGGTGAGGATGCCTTTAACGGGCTTGCAGCGCTGGCAGAATGCAAGCACGACGTGGCTATAGCTTACGGCCGAACTGCTGCCAAGTCAGGTAACAAAAATCACGCGCTTGCCGGTCTGTGGATGGAAGTGCTTGCGTACGGAGACCGTGGTGAAGAAGACAAAGCACACGCACTCTTCCCTGATCTTGTCGCAAAGGACGCTGAAATCAAGTCAGAAGCTCAAGCCGAAGAAACCATGCAGAAAGCGCTTCAGAAGCTGATGGACATCCGTCAGGAGTACAAATTGCCAAGAACTTGTGGGTAGAGTCAAGAGGAGCTTGCGGGCGGGGATAAACCCCGCCCCTACGACTGAAATGTCAGAGATCGAAAATTGATCCCTCTTCTCGACACAAGTGTAAAGGAGGTCTTGCCCAAATGAAACAAATCGGGGAATTCCGGCGGCTTGTTCGTGCTGTTGCCACTGCTCCTCCTTTATTTGATTCTTTCCGAGGCCCTTGGGTTGGTTGTGGCACTGGCCACACCTATCGCCGACCTCTTTCCAAAAGGAACGTTCGATAAGATCGAGCATCCCGTCTTGATGGGGTTGGCACTTATTGTCGCCGCGTCCTTCCTGATCGGGCTTGCAATGCGCTCATCGGCCGGGGTCCGCCTCGGCAATTGGATCGAGAAAAACACGGTGTCCCGCATCCCTGCATACGGTTTTGTGAAGAGCCTGACCAAAGGACTGGTCGGCGCGGAGGAAGCCGCCGCATTCAAGGCGGCTGTGCTGGCTTCGCAGGACGGGGCGCGGGAAATCGTCTACGTGATCGAGGATCACGGCGATGGCGAAATGACTGTGCTGGTGCCGTGGGCACCCGCTTCTTTTGCGGGATCCATAAAAATCGTGGCCCGGGACCGGATCGAGATACTGGATTCGAACCTGGGTGACGTTTCCAGGGCTATAGGTCACCTGGGAGTCGGTGTCCGCGACCTGCTGGGTAAGGGCGGGAAGTAGCCATCTCACTCAATGACGGAGAGAGATCATGGAGCAAAAGGAAATGGCAACAGCGCAACCCCCACGTGGATGGCGCTTTCCCGTGGGGCTGGCCATTCTTATTGTCGGGTTTATCAGCCCGGTGTTCATTCCCCTGGTTACGGCCAGTAGCCTTTCGACCGCTTGGAAGACCGCCCTCTCCGGATTGCTTGCGGCAGGCATACCCGAGATCTTCAGTGTCGTGGCCATTGCCATCATGGGCAAATCCGGCTTCAACTATATCAAGGGGCGCTTGTTCGCGTTCCTGAGGAAGCACGGTCCGCCTGATGTCGTGAGCCGCACGCGTTATCACGTTGGGCTGGTCATGTTTGCGCTGCCCCTGCTCTTCGGGTGGCTGGCTCCTTACGCGCCACACCTGATTCCGGGTTACGCAGCACACCGGTTGGCTGTGAACCTTTTGGGGGACATCGTGTTTGTATCGAGCCTGTTCATACTGGGGGGTGATTTCTGGGATAAGGTGAGAGCGCTTTTTACACACGAGGCTAGAGTTCACATGCCTGCATAAGGGTCGAAGCGAACGCCTTAGCAATTGGGGAGTCGGGATATAGAATTCAGGAGTCAGGAGTCA